>JACDEG010000010.1 GCA_013816505.1 Pyrinomonadaceae bacterium
GGAGATCCCGTCATGGTGAGTCTGGCGCAAATCATCTTGCACTTAAAGCCAGCGGCGCGCCCGCTCGTCGACTTCATTGTGAGTGACGACGGGAGCGGCGCGAAGATCGTGCGGTGGGACACGGCCGTCTTAGGGCCGCGCCCGACACCGGCGCAAATCACCGCCGCACGCGCGGCGGCGCAAGCGGCACGAGACGCGGAGGAGACCGCCGAGGCCGCGCGTGAAGCGCAGCTCGCCGCCTTACGCGCCAAACCCCGCGCGACATGGACGGCGGCGGATCGGGCGAGCGCGGTCGAGGCGCTGTTTGACCGCGCCGCGCAGCACGATCAGCGCGATGCCCGCCGCGCTGCGCAACCACTCGACACCTCGAAAACCAAGTAAGCCGTGTCCATTTTCTCACCCATCGGCTTGGAAATTCGTGACGTTGGCGTGAAGTGAATGCCGCTTCTTCTACCAATCACTGAGACCGGCAGCGGCGCGTCTGTTCAGAATGGCGTCGTGACGTTCAGTGGCTCAAGTGAGTTCATCGCGCAAGGCGAAGTCGCGCACTACTTGAGCGTGCGCTTCGATGGTTCGTCGCAGTTCATCGTGCCCGCCGGTGTGGAGTTCAATGGTAGCTCAACGTTTGCCGCGACACTTCGGCGCTCGGATGAGCCGAGTCAGTTCGGAGAAGTAACCTTCGCCGGCGAGTCGTCGTTCGTGGCGCAGGGCAGCAAGCTCTCCGACGGCGCCGTGACGTTCAGTGGCTCAAGTGAGTTCATCGCGCAAGGCACCGTCACGACGCCCGAAGAGGATTCGTTTGTCATCTACGTCGACATCCTCGATACGGCGCTGGTTCCCACAGTGGGAACAGGGAAGCGTTACTCGGCGCGATTGATTGCCGATGGAATCGACATCCCGATTACCGCGTTCTCGTATCGCGAACCATCCGACCGCCTCGGCGCAGTGCTCTCCGTCACGCTCGCGCGGCCTGACCCAGGCCGCATCGCCGACGGTGCGACGCTCAACTTCGATTTGGGAATCTGGAACGGCGGCGCGTGGACGTGGGTCGCGCTGATTGTCGGCGGCAAGCTCAGCAGCGGGGACTCGTCAATCGGCTTCGCGCAGTCGCGCCCGACCGACGGCTTCTCAATCAACATCGTCGACGTGCTCGGTGATCGCGCGCAGCGAGCGCCACGCACGCCGGTGATGTTGTACGACCCACTGAAAGTCGACCTCCCCGAAACGCCGGACACGACGAACGCGATTCGTGACGAGAACGGCGCAGTGATCTTGCCGGTCAACGTCGAGCGCGCGTCGATGAAGCTGCAAGACGTGCTCAATTACGCTTACGTTACCGGCTGCGGCTTCCAGCGTGTCACCACCAACATCACGAACTTCCCCGTGTCGCGCGCCGACTTCACTTTGGAGGGCGGCTACGACGCTGGAGTGAGGCCGCTGCTCGGACTCTTTGAACCTTTGTACTTTACGTCGGACGCGCAGACGCTGTGGATCGTCGATGCGGACTCACCGCTGCCTGCCGGGTTCACACCGCTCGAATTGCCGCTGTCGGCAGTGGTTAGTGTTCAAGCCTCTCAGCCGCCGCGCGAGCTGGCGAATGCACTGATCGTTAGTTTCCAATCGGACGAAACGAACGGTGACTATTTCACCGAACGGCTCGATCAGGACGAGAGCGAGTCGGGGAGTTTCGGCCAACCCGATTTCACTTCGACGGAGACCGTGCGGCGGGTGCGTGAGTACCGAAACCTCGCGCAGCCTTCGGTGATCGTGCGCGAAGTGGTCGTTGATACGACGACGACGGTCTACAACTCTGATTTGGAAATAGTTCACCGCGAGGTGCAGGTCGATAGGTTCGACGCCGCGCAGCGTAAGACCGGGCACACGCGCACCGTCGAAGCGCTCGTCCCTAATCTCGATGTGGAGGACGCGCCGCTCGCTCTACTGACGACGCAAAGCGAGACGCAAAGCATCGGCTATCGTCCGCATCCCTTCCGCCCGCGCGAGATGGTGCAGGACAACGTGACGACGCGCGTCTCCGGGTTGGTGCATGTCGACAAAGATAACAAGTATCGCGACGAGCCTTTCAAGCTGCCTTTGACCGACGCGCACCGCAACGGCCTCGTCGACAGTGAAGGCGATCAAACGACGGAGTTTGCGCCGATCCGGACGACGCGCGAAAGTCTTCGAGTGAGAGGCGACCGGCAACTCGACGTAAGCGTGGTGGTGGTCGATCACATCGCGAACACGACGGAGCGCTCAAGCTCCACCACGCGCAGCGGAGGGTCGTCGTCGCTCGATGCGCGACGGGTGGTCAACAGACAGGTGCTGATTAAGATGCCGGGGACGGACGCATTGGGGAAGCGCATCCCATCGCTTCAAGCCGGTGAGATTCCCGAAGCGTTGGCTTTGGAGATGGGCAAGCGAAAGCTGAGACGACTCAACTCACCACCACGCAACGCCTCTGTCCAACTCCCCGACGTGAATCTCGCCCTTCGGAAAGGTACGCCCGTGCGCCCGCATAACCGGAGCGGCGCGAGTGGCACGTTCGTGTGTACGGGCAGGGAAATCTCAGGCGCCACGCTCGGCACCGGCGCGCATCGTGTGCAGATGCGGATCGAGGCGAGGGAGTTGTTGACGTGATCACAGACACCAACGGCGCGCAGATCACGAACGTCTCCTACTCGCTCGCCGAGTTGAGCGATGGGCCGATCCTCGTCGTCGTCCTCTCTCCGCTCGCGAATCAATTCCTCGCCGCCGCTCTCGACACCCGCGCCAAAGTTCTCGCGCGCCGCACCGACTCAGGCAACGCATTCGTCGACATCGCCGCATCTCCGATCAACCTCACGCCGTGGGCCGGGCAAACAGTCTCATTCGACGTGCGTGTGCAGACGCTCGCCGTGACGGGCCTTGAGCGCGTGGCGATTCCCGTGCGCGTCACCTACAACCCATGAGCGACGACGACCGCACCACGACGATCTGGCTTCGTCGCAAGACGAAGCCACGCCCAGCCAGAAGCCCCAGAACCCCGCCCCCTTCAGGCGGCGAGGCCGTGCTCCCCATCGACGACGAAACGAGTCGGTATCTGAGGCGGCGCGGTGAGGTCGAGATCACCTTCTACGATTTGGGGACGCGGCTGCAATCAGTCGCCGTCCCCAGCGGGGCCTCCGCGCTCGCCGTGTTCGTCAACAACGCCCTCAGTCTCGGCAGCCCGCCGGCGCCGACGGTCGGCTTCGCGGTCAACGAGTACCTCCCCCTCAACTACGAATACCTGCGCGGCAGCCCCAGCGACCAGACACCGTTCAAAGACCCGTTCAGCAGCGTCAATAGCCAGTTCGACCGGATCACCCGCACGATTGTCGGCCCGCTCGCTAACCACCCGCCGGTCTACCCCGTACAGGCGCACACGCTTGAGTCGGGCGCGAATCCATTCGCCTTCTCGCCCGCTGTCGGCTCTGAGCGACCCCTGCCGCACTGTATGCCGCTGCCCTACAAAGCCGAGGCGCTCGACTGCGCAGCCGGACTCGGCAGCAAAATCTACTCGTTGGAGGAGAGTGAGAAACGCTGGCGGCCACGCACCGCGCAACCGGCGGACGCGACCGAGAGTTGGAACCCATACTCCGTCTCAACCGGCGTCGCCTTCAATCCGGGTCGACTGGTGGTGCCGATTCAGAAAGCCACGAACTTCGGCTTTGGCGGAGCGACCTACCTCGCGTTCGGCAACTCGCCGGAGTTTCGCGCGACACTCACTTTCGACCCGCGCGGCCCCGACGTGCTGCACGAGATCGTGATTAAAGCCGGTCAGAAGATTCGAGTGTTTTTGCGACCGATGTCGTTTTGGTTCTACCGTTCGGGTCAGGTGCCGTCGACCATCTACGGTCGCGTGGGCCGCGCGCCGGTCTATCCTCAGCTTTCGAGTATCGAGTACGTCGCGGGTTATCAGGGCCTCGCGTCGGCTTATAAGTTTGTGCCCGACAGCCTTCACCGCGGCGGGCGCGAGACTTATAAATACTTCGACCCCCTGGGCGGGCGCGCCGACGCCTACGGCTTCGAGAATGCGATCTATGATTCGCCGGTGTGGTTCGCGACGCCGTTCGCGTTCGTCGGGGCGATGGAGATCACCCGCGGCGATGAAAAGAAGTTGTACTTTTTCTGGACCGGCGACGGCTTCCCGCAGATGCGCGTGGTGCCGGTGGTGGCGCTGTGAGGCGCGCTGGCAGAACTTGGACGCTGTTGGACGCTCGGGCACCTCGTTTGGGGAGGGGCATGAGAAGGGGCGGGCACGAAAAAGGGACTCGTCGGAATCCCCTAAATCGTTGATTCTAGTGGTGAGCCGTGCGGGACTCGAACCTGCGACCCACTGGTTAAAAGCCAGTTGCTCTACCGACTGAGCTAACGGCCCACTAAAAGCAGAAGAAGTGTGAATCGAAAATCATTCTACATGCGGCGCGCGGTCGCATCAAGCGGCGCGAAAAAGTTTAACCTTTGAGCCATGCGCCGAGCGGGGAATCATGGACGAGAATGGTCTGAGCGCGTTCGGGGCCGGTCGACACGAGGCCGATGCCGACGCCAATCTGTGCGGAAAGGAAATCGATGTAGCGACGCGCGGCGGCGGGTAGCGCGTCCATCTGGGTGATACCTTCCGTCAGAGTTTTCCAGCCGGACAGTGTTTCGTAGACGGGTTCGACGCGACGTAAATCCTGCGCGACTGCCGGGAAGTACTCGAGCGAGCGCCCGTCCAGATTATAGCCGATGCAGACTTTGATCTCGTCGAGCGCGTCGAGTACATCGAGTTTGGTCAACGCCACTGACGTGAAGCCGTTAATCTCGGCGGCGTATCGCGTCGCGAACGCATCGAACCAGCCGCAACGCCGCGGGCGGCCCGTCGATGCACCGTACTCGCGGCCACGCTCGCGGATCAATTGACCGAGTTCGGCTTCGCCTGCAATCATCTCAGTCGGAAAGGGGCCTTCGCCGACGCGCGTCGTGTACGTCCGTACGATGCCGAGCACACCGTTGATGCGGTGCGGGGCGAGTCCCGTCCCGATAGAGGCGCCCCCCGCCGTCGTGTTCGAAGAGGTGACGAACGGGTAGGTGCCGTGGTCGACATCAAGCAGTGTCGCCTGTGCGCCCTCGATCAGGATTGAGCGGCCCTCGCGTGCGGCGCGGTTCAAAAAGTGAGTCGTGTCGGCGATGAACGGCGCGAGGCGTTCGACGAGACTTGATGTTTCTTCGAAGACCTGTTCCACGTCGAGCGTCTGGCCGCCGTAGGCGAGGATGATCCGGTTGGCATCCTCGACGTTGCGCTCGATGCGCGAACGCAGAACGTCAGACACGAGCGCGTCGGCAACGCGGATGCCGCGCCGCCCGGCCTTGTCTTCGTAGGCCGGCCCGATCCCGCGCAAGGTGGTGCCGACACGCTCGTTGCCGAGTCGCTCTTCGCTCGTGTGATCGAGCGCGCGGTGGTACGGCAGGATGAGGTGCGCGCGGGAGCTGACCATGACCCGTTCGGGCGTGACTTCCAAACCCTGTTCGATGAGCCGGTCGGCCTCCTGGAAAAAAGCCTTTGGATCGATCACCATGCCGTTGCCGAGGACGCAGGTCTTGCCCCGGTGCGTGATGCCGGACGGGATCAAATGCAGAACGTACGACTGGTCGCCGACATAGACGGAATGTCCGGCGTTGTGCCCGCCCTGGTAGCGCGCCACGATGTCGAAGCGTTCAGCCAGCAAGTCGACGATCTTGCCTTTGCCTTCATCGCCCCACTGCGCACCGATGACCACGATGATGTGTGACATAAAAGTAGATGTCAGATGTCAGATGTCGGATGTTAGACAAAAACTGACATCTAACATCCAGCATCTGACATCTGCTTTTCTAGCTTGCTTTCTCCAACTTAATCGGTCTCTCAATGAAGTAGAAACTGCAAGAGCCGCGCACTTCTTCCAGATCACGTTGTTCGATGGGGAAGAGACGGCACTGGTTCGGGCGGTCTTCGTAGATGCCGCAGGTCGTCGAGTCGTCGTCGTTCTTCTTGAGGAACGGGCATTTGAAAAGAATCTCGCAGCACGCGCCGCAGCGGTTACACTCGCCGCGCCGGAGCGCGAGCGCGGCGACCACTTCTTCCTTGCGAAAGTTGGCGCTGACGAAGCGGCGGACTTTGCCCTGCACCTGGCGGGCGCGGAACTTCGTGTCCTCGACGGCTCGCGAACGTTTCGCCGCGGCCAGACGTTCCTCGATGGAATGTCGACGGGCCGTGCGACTGCGGGATGTTTGTTTCATCGATCCTCTAAATTAAGTCACACCCGAAGATCAAGCGCCGGATAGACGTTTGACGACGACGGAGTAGCACCTAAACGCACGAAGTGGCGCGAGCGCGATTCTGGTGAACAACGCTCGCGCCACTTCAGATGTGTCATCTCAGGCGCTTGCCATGCTGACGTGCTTTTCGATCATCCGTGAGATGGCCTCTTTACTGGTCGCACCGACGACGCGCTCCTCTTCCTTGCCGTTCTTGAAGAGGATCAGTGTCGGGATGCCCTTGATGCCGTAACGCTGTGAGACCGCCGGGTTGTCATCCACGTTCAGCTTGACGACGCGCGCGTTGCCGGAGTACTTCTCCGCCACCGCCTCGACGGTCGGCGCCAACATCCGGCACGGCGCGCACCAAGCGGCCCAGAAATCGACCAGCACCGGTTGATCGGACTTTAAAACATCACTCTCAAAGCTGTGATCGCTGACTTCGTTAACATGTTCACTCATGCGTTTTCTATCTCCTTTGATGGCCTTGTTAATGATCGTTCGGGCTGAGTGCTGCGGCGCACTCGCCCTGCTTTCAGGATGTTGGAAATTCTTGCCACGGTACAAGCAGGCTGTCACCGCCGTTTTACAATCCAGTCACGATCCGGTAGACCTCGACGTAGCGCCGCGCGGCGGCCTGCCACGAATTGTCGGCGTGCATCCCGCTCAACTGAATAGTACGCCACACTTCCGGCTCATTATAGCAGTAGAGCGCTTCGTAAAGGCTCTCCAGCATCGCTGCCGCCGAGTAGCGCGCGAACTTGAATCCGTTGCCCGTCCCGCGCGTCCGGTCGTAGTTCTCGACGGTGTCGTCCAGCCCGCCCGTCGCGCGTACCACCGGCACCGTGCCGTAGCGCATGCTGTACATCTGATTCAATCCGCACGGCTCGTACCGCGACGGCATCAAAAATATGTCTGCGCCGGCCTCGATCTGGTGTGACAGTGCTTCGTTGAAGCCACGGAAAACGCCCACCCGGTGCGGCGCATCGTCGCGCATCGTCTGCAAAAAGTCTTCGTACTCACTCTCTCCTGATCCGAGGGACACAAAGAACGCGCCGGTCTCAATCATCGCGCCCGCCGCTTCCCTGACGAGATCGAAACCCTTCTGCGGTGTCAGACGAGAAATCGACGCGATGATGGGGCGATCCAAGTCTTCGGGCAGTCCGTAACGGCGCAGCAGGTCGAGCTTGCAGTGGCGTTTACCTTCCAGATTTTCGGCGTTGAAATGTGATGCTAAGTGGGGATCAGTCGCCGGATTCCACACTCCGTAATCGACGCCGTTGGTAATCCCGATCAAGCGGTCGCGGCGCATCCGCAGCAGCCAATCGAGACCGTGGCCGTGTTCCGGCGTTTGAATCTCTTCGGCGTAGCGACGGCTGACGGTCGAGAGCGCGTCGCTCGCCAACAGGCCGGCCTTTAGTGCCGAGGCCACGCCATCCGCCATGAAATAATCTCGTTCGTCGTGTGACTCGAAGCCGAGTCGCCACAGTTCGCCCGCATCGAACGCGCCCTGGTAAGCGAGATTGTGAATGGAAAAGAGTGTGCGGGTGCGCGCGTAGTACGGGTCGTGGTTGCGGCGCGAGCGGAGTTCGGCAGCCGCGAAGCCGCACGGCCAGTCGTTCCCGTGAACGACATCGGGCGGCCCGCCGACGCGCTCCAGCAGCGCGAGTGACGCGCGACAGAAGAAGGCGAAGCGCTCGTGATCGTCGCGGTAGCCGTAGATGCCAGGTCGCGCAAAGTACTCCGGCGCGTCGATCAGAAACGTCGGGGCGCGGGGCGCGTCGCTGTACCACACATTGACGCGGCGCGTGCCGCCGAGCCAGTCAACTGCCAGATTGTCAAAGACCATTTCGCGCAGCAGGCGGCGGTCCGTCTCTTCATAAAGCGGGTGCACGAGCACCGTGTCCACGTCTCCGCCCGTTTCGCGCAGGGCCTTCGGAAGCGCGCCCGCCACGTCGCCGAGTCCACCGGTTTTGGCGAAAGGGACGGCCTCGGACGATAAGATCGCGACGCGCAAGACATTTCCACCGAGTGCCCCTCGCAACAAGGGACTCGTCTCCCGGACAATTCGTTTGTTAGAGCCAGAGGGCCAGTACTATGCGAAGCCGACGCGCTTTTGTCAAGAAAGCACCAAAAACGGCAGTGGGTCAGTTTGAGAATTAGGGCCGCATCAATACTGGCTTAGAATTTCAAACTGACCCACTACTCCAAAAACAGCGACGGGCGAGCGATGACGAGAAGCACCCGCTCCCTTGTCACTCTGCTCACCCGTCACACTCCGCCGCTACTTAAGTCTGCATTGACGACAGGAAATCGGCGTTCGACTTGGTCTTGCCGAGGCGTTCAAGCACGACTTCCATCTGCTCGACCGGCGACAGCGGGTTCAGCACGCGGCGCATGACCCAGATGCGGGCGAGGTCATCCTTTTCAATCAGGAGTTCCTCCTTGCGCGTACCGGAGCGTTGGATGTCGATAGCCGGGAAGAGTCGCTTGTCGACCAACCGGCGGTCGAGGTGAATCTCGCAGTTGCCGGTTCCCTTGAACTCTTCAAAGATGACGTCGTCCATGCGCGAGCCGGTGTCGATCAGTGCCGTGGCGATGATCGTCAGGGAACCGCCCTCCTCGATGTTGCGCGCCGCGCCGAAGAAGCGCTTCGGGCGCTGTAGTGCGTTCGCGTCAATACCGCCGGAGAGGATTTTACCCGATGGTGGAACCACCGCGTTGTGGGCGCGCGCCAGGCGGGTGAGAGAGTCGAGTAGGATCACGACATCGCGCTTGTGTTCGACCAGACGCTTCGCTTTCTCGATCACCATGTCGGCGACCTGCACGTGGCGCGTCGGCGGTTCATCGAACGTGGACGAGATGACCTCGCCGTTGACCGAGCGCTGCATGTCGGTGACCTCTTCCGGTCGCTCGTCGATGAGCAGGACGATCAGCGAGACTTCCGGATGGTTCTGCGTCACCGAGTTGGCGATGGTCTGGAGCATCATCGTCTTGCCGGTCCGCGGCGGCGCGACGATCAAGCCGCGCTGACCCTTACCGATGGGTGTGACAAGATCGATCACCCGCGCCGCGAGATTGTCGGATGTGACCTCCATCATCAGCCGCGCGTCCGGATAGAGCGGCGTCAGGTTGTCGAAAAAAACCTTTTCGCGCGCCATGTCGGGCGCTTCGAAGTTGATGGCTTCGACCTTAATCAGCGCGAAGTATCGCTCGCCTTCTTTCGGCGGACGAATCTGCCCACTGACGGTGTCGCCGGTGCGCAGATCGAACTTCCGAATCTGCGATGGACTGACGTAAATGTCGTCGGGGCCGGGCAGGTAGTTGTACTCCGGCGCGCGCAGAAAGCCGAACCCGTCGGGCAGCGTTTCGAGCACGCCCTCGGAAAAGATGAGGCCGCTTTTTTCGGTCTGCGCGGCGAGGACTTTGAAGATCAGTTCCTGCTTGCGCATTCCGGTCGCGCCCGGCACGTCGAGTTCCTTGGCGATGTTCGTCAGCTTGGAGATCGACAGCTCTTTCAGCGTCGCGAGGTTGAACGGTTCGCCAGTGACGCGCGGCATTCCCAACTCGCGCCCCGAAGGAGCGTCGTCCATTTCCTGATCGGCGTCGATGTCAGGCGAATCTTCGGCGGTCGCGGTCGTCGGCCGTCCGTTGTCGTTCGCCGTGCCGTTTGTTGTGTCCCGGTTGTTGGTGCGTGTGCGTGGTGTGCGTTGTGACATTTCAGTTATTCTCAAATGGCAGGAACCTACAGTTGGCTGTGACTATCTGCCAGCATTCTTCTGTTTTATGGATGCCTCGTTAATAATCGATACGGTTAAATGAGCGTTATTATTGTTACGGGAATGATGGCTTTGGCGTGCAACTTTTGAGTCGCGGATTTGTATGGGACTAACATCGGTGACTTCGGTAGAGCTGACAGTCAACCGTTCGCTCGAACACTACACGAGAGCGTTCGGGAAATAGTCTTACATTCACACAGAGATCGCGCGAGCAAGTGTTAGATGCTGCGGCCTTCCGCACGGTCGCCTCGTTAGTCACTTCTGATATTTCAATAAGGGGATTGTGAGACGGTTAAGGCTGCTTCGATAGCGCGCCAGACTTCATCGCGACCACGCCCCGTGACGGCGGAATAAGCGATGATTCGATGATGGCCAGTTTCGCCACTGTCCGATGCATCCAGAAGTCTCTGCGCTCGTTCGAGGTTTCTTCGCAACTCATTGTTCGAGAGTTTATCAGATTTCGTGGCAATCGTTAGGAAAGGCTTTTCGTTTGCTCGGAGCCATCCGCGAAGCTGCAAATCCAATGTTGTGGGTTCGTGACGCGAATCTACGATTTGAATTGATAGCACAAGGGACTCGCGCTTGGCAAGGTAACTCGTCACAATCTCGCCCCACGATTCTCTGATGTCACGCGGCACCCGCGCGTAGCCATAACCAGGGAGATCGACGAAATGAAACCGCTTGTTGATCAAGAAAAAATTGAGGGCCTGCGTCCGCCCCGGCGTCGAGGATGTGCGGGCCAGCCCCCGGACGCCGAGCAGCGAATTAATCACACTCGATTTCCCGACGTTCGAGCGGCCCAAAAAAGCCACCTCCGACAGCACTCCGCGCGGCCAGTGGTCTTCGGCAAAAGCGCTTTTGATGAATTCGGCGCTGGTAATTTTCATGAGGAGGTGAGCGACGGGGGCCGAAGGCTGTGGGCGGAAGGTATTAGTCGAAAAACCCCCGTCGACGTTTTACCCTCCACCTTCTCCCTTCTTCGTCCGGATGCCGCTTGTGACTTGCTCGTTTCTGTGCTTGCTTCTTCAGCCTGCCTCCGCGCTTGTTCCTGCGCCGGCTTTGGCCTCGGCGCGCATCGCTGCCATTTTTCGTGACTTCTGCCGCATGCTCTCCAGACGCTGCTCGGCGTCGGGCAGTCGCATGACCAATTTCTCCAGGTGCGGTAGGTATCGCGGTCCCCTTATCGCGCGCATCTCTTCGATGAAAGGCGCGATCTTGGCGTAGATGAAGACGTGCTCGGCGTTGGCGTCGTTGAACATCTCTTCGTCAATCGCGCCGTGGTTGACCATCGAGCACGCCATGTCCCAGTAGGTCGTCACCATCCGGTAGTGTGCGCTGCGCTCGTCATCACGTTGAAAATGTCCTGCACGCTCTCCGGGGTGAACCTGTAGAACCAGACGCGTGCCTGACGCATCGTCTCCTCGCGGCGCAGGTCATAAAGTTTAAGGATCAGTTCCGCGCTCTCTGCTTTCGTGCTCACTTAAAGTGGGCTCTCCTTTGGCTTGCGGCGGTGGCGCCGACGGGAATTCAATCTGTTCACTGCTGAGCGGTTTCAGATTCAAAGCGAGTGGGGTATCGCACGCCGGGCAGGCGATGTGCTCGGTGCTCGACGCGAGGTGCTCGCGTGCGACAACATTTTGTTCTTCCTGGTCAATCGGATGGTCGTCGACGCGGCCGAGTTGATCGTCGGTGATAATCTCGTTGCAGATGTCGACGCATTCGTTGCAGATGTAGACGGTCGGCCCGGCGATTAACTTTTTCACTTTGTTCTGCGATTTACCACAGAAGGAACAGCGCAGGGAATCGTTCGGGCGTCTGCGTAAAAATGCCACGGCATGCCTCCTCTCAGGTGTTTTAGCGAGCGGCGGGTTCGAGCGTTTGATGAATCAGGCTGTGAGAACTGGCGTCGGCGACTACAAGATGCTGCGTCGACCGTCAAAAAGTGTTGCGGCGAGTGAGTCTGGTTAACCGACGCGCGAACAAACTGATTCGCGATGCCCGCGCG
The DNA here is from genome assembly GCA_013816505.1 of Pyrinomonadaceae bacterium. Classification (GTDB taxonomy): domain Bacteria; phylum Acidobacteriota; class Blastocatellia; order Pyrinomonadales; family Pyrinomonadaceae; genus JACDEG01. Next base: position 12,082 of record JACDEG010000010.1, read on the forward strand.
GTCGGACATGCGCGGACCAGGGAGATGGCTGCGGGGCGCGCGAAGCCACAACGCTTTTGTGAACCCCATCGTGCGCCCCGCGCGGTTCGTTTAGTCCGCCATTGTCGGCACGCCATGCGAGGGCGGGTCGGTCGTCCACACCGGCGGCGGCGTGACCGCCACGTCGGTCGTCCCGGCGTCGGTCGGGCACGCATCCTCGAGCGCGAGTGACAGCACTTCGTCAATCGTCTCGACCAGTTGGATGCTCATCGCGGCGCGCACCTCTTCCGGCACTTCCTGAATGTCCTTCTCGTTCTCCTTCGGGATCAGCACCGTCGTGATGCCGAAGCGGTGCGCCGCGAGCAATTTCTCCTTGACGCCGCCGACCGGCAGCACGCGACCACGCAGCGTGATCTCGCCGGTCATCGCGAGGTCTTTGCGCACCGGCATGCGGCCGAGCGCTGACGCCATCGCAGTCGCCAGCGTGACGCCTGCCGACGGGCCGTCCTTCGGGATTGCACCTTCCGGGATATGCACGTGCAGGTCGCGCTTGCGGATAAACTCAAGGTTCATGCCGAGACGTTCGGCGCGCGCCTTGATGCATGTCAGCGCGGCCTGCGCCGACTCCTGCATCACCTCGCCGAGCTTGCCGGTCAGACGCACGCCGCCGCGACCATTGACCAGCGTGGCCTCGATCTGCAAGACCTCACCGCCAACCTCCGTCCACGCCAGTCCGACCGCCAGTCCGACCTCGCTGCTCGCTGCGGCGCTGTGCTGCCGAAACCTGACGGTGCCGAGCATTTCACGGACGCGCTCGGCGGTGACGGTATCTTTGAAGACTTCGCCCGCGCTCTCTGTGACCAGTTTTCGTGCGACCTTGCGGCAGCACGAGCCGAGCTCGCGCTCTAGGTTGCGCACGCCCGCTTCGCGCGTGTAGTGGCGGATGATTTCGAGGATGCCATCTTCGGTGAACTCGACCTGTTCGGGTTTGAGTCCGCTCCCCTCGGCCTGCTTCGGTACGAGATGGCGCTTGGCAATTTCCAGCTTCTCGCGCTCGGTGTAGCCCGACAGACGCAGTATTTCCAAGCGGTCTTGCAGTGGCGGCGGGATCGTATGGAGGACGTTCGCCGTCGCGATGAAGAAGACTTTCGAGAGGTCGTACTCGACATCGAGGTAGTGATCTTGGAACGTGTTGTTCTGCTCCGGGTCGAGCACTTCAAGAAGCGCCGACGACGGGTCGCCGCGGAAGTCGGCGCCGAGCTTGTCAACCTCATCAAGCAGGATCAGCGGGTTGGCTGTCCCCGCCTTCTTCATCATCTGGATAATCTGCCCCGGCAGCGCACCGATGTATGTCCGGCGGTGACCGCGAATCTCCGCCTCGTCGCGCACGCCGCCCAAACTAAGGCGCACGAATTTCCGTCCGGTCGCCCGTGCGATGGATTTGCCGAGACTGGTTTTACCGACACCGGGCGGGCCGACGAAACAGAGAATCGATCCCTTCGGGTTCTTCACCAATTGCCGCACCGCGAGGTGTTCGAGAATCCGCTCTTTAATTTTCTCCAGACTGTAATGGTCTTCGTCCAGTATCTCTTCGGCCTTCTGGAGGTCTTTGATCTCTTTCGACTTCTGCTTCCACGGCACGCTCAGCAGCCAGTCGATGTATGTGCGCGACACCGTGCCCTCGGCGGACATCGGTGGCATCGCTTCGAGGCGGTGAAGCTCTTGCAGGGCCTTCTCCTTGGCCTCTTCGCTCATGCCCGCCTCTTCGATGCGCTTGCGCAAATCTTCCATCTCGGCCTTCTCATCCTTGCGGCCGAGTTCCTTGTGGATCGCCTTGATCTGCTCGTTGAGGTAATACTCCTTTTGCGCCTTCTCCATCTGCCGCTTGACGCGCGCTTGGATGGTTCGGTCGAGTTGGCGCTTGTCGACCTCGACTTCGAGCAACTCGATCAGCCGTTGCAGACGCCCGTGCGTCGAAAAGATTTCGAGCAACCCCTGCTTGTCCTCGACCGAGATGCGCAGTTGCGAGGCGAGCGCGTCAGCGAGGTGCGATGGGTCCTGGTTGCGCAGCGCCGTCTGTAGTGCGTCGGTCTGCGCTTCGGGCGCGAGGCGCAGGTGCTGCTCGACGAGTTGGCCGATGCGCTGCACCAACGCTTCGATTCGCGCGCCCGACTCGGTGACCGAGTGGGCGCGGCGCACCGTCGCAGTGAACGCGCCGTTGTCGTTGTCGACCCGGATGGTCGTCGCGCGTTCGCGCCCTTCGACCACGACTTTGGTCTGACCGTTCTCCTGTCGCTGCGCTTGGAGGATACGCGCAATCGTCCCGACGCCGTAAATCTGATCGGGCGTCGGTTCGTCAATCGAAGCGTCGTGCTGCGTGGAGAGGAAAATGGTGCGGTCGGTGGCAAGCGCTTCTTCGAGAGCGCGCACAGACCCGGAGCGGCCAATCTTAAAACCGACTTTGGTGAAAGGAAAAATGACGACATCGCGAATCGGCACCATCGGGTAGCGCACGATGTCAACAGGAGTGCGATCTGAATATTCTTCCATGATTGATGATTTCTCTACTGCATCCTTATAAGGTGCGAGGGCGAGTCGGCACATTGCGACGCTGCCGCTCGCCCCATCGCTGTAACTGATGGAAAGATTTTAATCTATTTCACGGAGACGTGCCACTTCGTCAGCGGAATCAAAGGTAAAAAGGCAAAAGGAGAAGAGTCTCGACTTTTGCCTTTGGCTTCTCTTTTTTTTGACTCGTGTCAGGCGGCTTCGTCGACGCCGGTCAGGGATTCGCCGGGGAGGGCGCGGCGGCGTTCGACCATCTCGCTGGTGATGACAAACTCTTTGATGCGTTTCTGCGAAGGCAGTGTGTACATTGCGTCGAGCAGCAGTTCTTCCATAATCATCATCAGCCCGCGCGCGCCAACTTTACGGTCGACGGCCTGCCGGGCGATGCAGCGCAACGCATCCTCGGAGAAGCGCAGCTTGACGTTGTCGAAGTCGAATTTTTTCTGATACTGCTTGATGAGCGCGTTCTTCGGCTCGGTCAGGATTCTGATCAGCGCCGACTCATCGAGTTCGTGCAGCACGCCGAGGACGGGGAGTCGCCCGACGAATTCGGGGATCAGGCCGTAGCGCACCAGGTCTTCGGGCTGCGCCAGTGCCAGCGCTTCGCTGTAGCGGTTCGCGCCACCTTTGATCTCAGCCTGGAAGCCCATTGACTTGTTGCGCAGCCGCCGCTCGACGACCTTCTCTAATCCGACAAATGCGCCGCCGCAGATGAATAGAATGTTGGTCGTATCGACGGGAAAAAATTCCTGATGCGGGTGCTTCCTGCCGCCCTGCGGCGGAACATTGGCGACCGTGCCTTCGAGAATCTTCAAGAGCGCCTGCTGCACGCCCTCGCCCGACACGTCGCGCGTGATTGAGGGGTTCTCATCCTTGCGGCAAATCTTGTCAACCTCGTCGATGTAGATGATGCCCTGCTGCGCCCGCTCGACATCGCCATTGGCGGCCTGCAAAAGTTTCAGGATGATGTTCTCGACATCCTCGCCGACGTAACCCGCCTCAGTCAGCGTCGTCGCATCGACGATGGTGAAGGGAACGCTGAGCATGCGCGCCAGCGTCTGTGCCATCAGGGTTTTGCCGGTCCCGGTCGGGCCGATCAGAAGGATGTTCGACTTCTGGATTTCGATGTCCGAGCGGCGACGCGCCAATTCGATCCGCTTGTAGTGCTGGTAGACAGCGACGGCGAGACGCTTCTTCGTCTCTTCCTGGCCGATCACATATTCGTCAAGGAAGTTTTTGATCTCGGCGGGCTTGGGGAGCGGCGGGCGGGTGGCGACGGACTCGGCTTGCTGATCGTCGGTGATGATCTCGTTGCAGATGTCAATGCATTCGTTGCAGATGTAGACGGTCGGCCCGGCGATTAACTTCTTCACCTCGTTCTGGGACTTGCCGCAGAACGAACAACGCAATGTGTCATCGGTTCGTCGTACCATAGACGTTCGAGGGACTCCGTGGGGGATTGTCGATTGTCGATTGCAGAAAGCGCTAAGGGTTTTCGGTCTGCCCTCAGTCGCAAAGTCGGCAATCGTAAATCAAAAATCTGGTTACTCGCGGTGCGCGATCACTTCATCGATCAAGCCGTACTCCTTGGCCTGCATCGACGACATGATGCGGTCGCGCTCGACATCGCGCTCGACCTGCTCGTAAGTTTGTCCGGTGTGTTTCGCCAGGATGTTCGAGGTCAACTCGCGCATGCGGATGATCTCTTCGGCCATGATGCGGACATCCGTCGCCTGGCCCTGCGCGCCGCCGGACGGCTGGTGAATCAGGATGCGCGAGTTCGGCAGCGCGAATCGCTTGCCCTTCGCGCCCGCCGCTAACAGTAGCGCCGCCATCGACGCGCACTGGCCGACGCAGATCGTCGTCACGTCGGGGCGGATGAACTGCATGGTGTCGTAGATCGCCATTCCAGAGGTGATCGAGCCGCCCGGTGAATTGATGTAAAGGTTGATGTCCTTTTCCGGGTCTTCGGCTTCGAGGAACAAAAGCTGAGCGACGATCAAGTTGGCGATTTGATCGTCGATGGGCGTGCCGATGAAGATGATGTTGTCTTTGAGAAGGCGCGAGAAGATGTCGAAGGCTCGTTCGCCGCGCGACGTCTGCTCGACAACCATTGGAACTAAAGCCATACCGCTAACTCCGAGTGATTAATCTTCCGGTGTATAGAAGCGACGATTGCCGCCGACAAGCAAACCGCGAGATTTCTAAAGCTCAGGTGTCACACGTCAATGCGGCAATCAAAGTCCTGAGCGATTAACGAAAACGTCGGCGATGAATCAAGTGTCAGCGCTGTTATTCGTTCGGTCGTGATTCGCCGTCGCCGGCCACCGCGCTATTGCTGCTCTCGGCGGTGAGTTGATCTGCGGTCGATGTGCCGCTCACGACGGGCGTCTCATCAACCTTTGCCTCAACCTCTTCTTCGCGCCACTCTTCATCGCGCACCGACGCATTTTCAATGAGAAGGTCGAACGCTTTGCGATTGCGCAACCTGTCGGCGATGCTACGTTCGCCTCCCTGCTTTGTCAAGGCAGCGCGCACTTGATCAATTGATTGGTGCGTCGCTTCGGCGAATGACGAAATCTCCGCTGCGACTTCTTCGTCCGTGACCTCAATTCGCTCTTCATCGGCGACACGCTCAAGCAGCAGCGAGCCGCGCAAATCCTCGGTCGCGCGCGCGCGCAGCATATCACGCAACCCTTCCCAATTGACCTCGCGCTCGCGTGGGTCGACGCCGCGTTGGAGCATGTCGCGTACCGTGGACTCGAGCAATTGCTGTGTCTGATGTTCGACCAATGTGGTGGGCACTTCAAACTGGTGCGCCGCCACCAGTTTATCCATCAACTCGTTGCGCAGGCGGAAGTCGGACTCGCGCTGGGCACTCTCGGTAAGATTCTGACGCACGTGCGCACGCAAACCCTCAACCGAGTCGACCTTTTCGCCCATCCCCTTCGCCCACTCGTCGTCGAGTTCGGGAACCTCTTTGACGCGCACCGCCGTGACCACTGCGGTGTACTCGATCTCTTTCCCGGCGAGGCCCTTCGACGAGAAGTCTTCCGGGTATTTGACGGTGAACGTTCGCTCGTCGTCGGGTCGCGTGCCGAGCAGATGATCATTAAAGTCCTGCACCACGCCGGGGCCTCCAATCTCGACATCCACTTCGTCGACGGTGATGTCCTCTTCGGCGGGCGGGTCGATGAAGCGGCCACGGAAGTTAACTGTCACGATGTCACCGCTCTGCGCGCCGCGGTCTTCGACGGGCTGAAGCGAAGACGATTCTTCGCGCAACTCTCGAATCGTCTCTTCGACCATCTCTTCTGTAATGGGTCGCGTGCGCCGCGCTGCCTCCAATCCTTTGTACTGGCCGAGGGCGATGTCCGGCAGGACTTCGACGTGCGCGTGAAGCGCGATGGGCTGCTCGCCGAACTTGTCGAGCGCCGCATCATTGTCGAGACGCACGTCCGGCTCGCCGATGACCGCGAGCGAACTCTCGGTAATCGCGGCGCTGATCGCCTGCGGCACGATATGTTGCAGCACCTCGGCGCGAATCTCGTTCTTGAATCGCTGGCGCACGATGTTGCGTGGCGCGTGACCGCGACGAAAGCCGGGCACGTTGGCCGCCTTCGCGTAGCGGTCGCTGACGCGATCATACTCAGTGCTGATGGCGGCGGCGTCGATCTCGATCTTGAGTTCTTTGCGCGTGGGAGAGATGTCGACCAGTTCGGTTTTCATAAACACTAAAGCCCGCCTCCATCTGACCAATCGCCGGGCGGGCGTCCTTCCTATGAGTAAATTTATGCGGGCCGAGGAGACCAAATCCTAACCGTGAGCGTGTGATGCCGGGGGCGGGACTCGAACCCGCACGCCTTGCGGCACAGGCTTCTAAGACCTGCGTGGCTGCCATTACACCACCCCGGCATTTCAAGATTTGAAACGAAGTTCGAGATTAATAGATTGAGTCATGATTGTCTAGCAGAGCAAAATGACGCACCGGCAAGTGTCAAACAGCAAGTCGAACAGAGGCCGCCACTACGCGGAGTCGAACTGGCGAATCATATCTTGCGCCGCCGTCGCCGCCGCTCATCAGCGACCATCGCGCGCGAGTCATCGTTAACGGTGGATGACCAAAAGACTCGTCATGCGCCGCCCGCGTCTTCCTCTCGGCGACCTCCGCAGTTCATAATCCCTCGCTCAACGCGTTTCGGAAACTTTGGACAATTTTAGGGAGGGAGTGTCACGTGGAAAAAGTCTCTTTTCTTAATCAACCGAACTGCTATCGTCTGTCGAACGGAACAATCGAGGTGATCGTCACCACGGATGTCGGCCCGCGCGTCGTCCGCTACGGCTTCGTTAATGAAGAGAATGCGCTCGGCGAAGTGCCGGACGCTTCGGTGACAACCGAGTTCGGCGAGTGGAAGCCGTGGGGCGGCCACCGCTTGTGGGTGGCGCCGGAAGCGAAGCCACGCAACTACGTGCCGGACAACGGCTCCATTGAGTTCGAGGCCGACGGCGATTACACGATCCGCCTCCGCCCGCCAATCGAGTCGCCGACGGACATGCAAAAAGAGATGACCGTCACGCTTGATGCGGCGGGGACGGGCGTGACCGTTCATCACCGGATCATCAACCGCGGACTGTGGGGCGTCCGCGTCGCGCCGTGGGCAATAACTATTATGAGCGGCGGGGGCGAGACGATTCTGCCGCAGGAGCCTTACCGCTCCTGGGACGAGACGGTGCTTCCGGCGCGTCCGCTTGTGATGTGGCATTACACCGATCTGCGCGACCCGCGTTGGAGCATTGGAAAAAAGTTGATCCGCCTGCGGACGGATGCGAGCCTCAATCAGCCGCAGAAGATCGGCATCCTCAATAAGCAGGGGTGGGCGGCGTACCTCCGCCGCGATACGCTGTTCATCAAGAGCGTCGATTATCAGGAGAGCGCAACCTATCCGGACTATGGCAGCAACGCTGAAACCTACACGGCAGGCTCGTTCATGGAGATCGAGACACTTGCGCCGCTGCGTCATCTTGAGCCAGGCGACGCGGCGACGCACGTCGAGCGTTGGCACCTCTTCCGCGGCGTGCTTGCAGGCGCCGACGAAGACGCGCTCGCCGCCGCCCTCGGCCCGTTGATTGCGGCGTCACGGTGACGCCTTCGCAATGCCGGACTACGGTGCCGCTCGACAGCCGTCATCTCAACCGGCGCGCTTTCGTGGTCGCCAGTGTCGCACTAAACAATTTTCGTGACATGCCGGTGACTGTCTGGTACGTTGTGCGCGCTGTAGCTACAAAGACTTTAAGGAGAGAAACGATGCCAACAAAAAAGGCAACGAAGAAGTCCACGAGTGCTGGTGCGAAGGGATCAAAGAAAAAGACGGCCAAGAAGTCTGCTGCGCCGTCGGGCGGCGGTAAGAAAGCTGCTTCGAAGAAGGGCGCGGCCAAGAAGTCGGCCGCCAAGAAACAGAGCGCCGCGAAGAAGTCGGCCGCTGCTGCACGACCCAGCAGCAAAAAGGGCGCGGCTAAGAAACAGGGCGCGAGCAAGAAGACGGTCGCAAGTAAGAAGACGGTTGCGAGCAAGAAACAGGGCGCGAGCAAAAAGGGTGGGAGCAAAAAGCAGTCCACCCAGAAGTCGGCGGGCCTCCTTGCCAAGACCGCCAAGGTTGCGACGCAGGTCATCGTCGGCGCAGCCGTCGGCGCGGCGAAAGGCGCGGTGATCGGCGCGGTCGAGCCGCTCGAACAAGCGGCTGGCATCGAGCCACAAGACAGGGCGCAAATCACGGGAGACGGCGGCGGCGAGAACACCGGCGAAAATCAGCCGTAGCGCGCAGTCGTTCCACCGCCGCACAATCTTCGGGATGAAGGGGCGACCCTTGCAGCGTTACTCATATAAGTGACGGTGTAAGGGTCGCACTTCGCTTCGCGCCGCGCTTTTTTTGAGATTTGATGATGTGGGTTCGAGTCGCGCAGTGCGCAGTGTGTAATCTCGGTGGCGTGGATGGTTGAGACCTAAAGTGCGCCGAGCGTGTAGAGTGCCGTCCGTGGATTATAAATCTTCCAATCGAACCAGTAGTCTTTGAGCACGGCGACTTTTCGCAGTTGCTTTCCTTTGAGCGGACCGCCCGTCGCCGTTCCGGTGAAGTCCCAGTCGCTGCCCGTTTCGGCGTCGACGAGGCGTGTCGAGGGATCAGTCTCGGCGAAGAACTCCAGCCGGCGCCCGTCCACAATTCTTTCAAACGCGCGCACCGACTGTTTGTCGTCCGCGAAGACAATCAACAGCGGCGTGCCGCCGATGGTGTCCATTACCGGACTCTGCCGCTGCAGCGCGGCGAGCGGGTATGCTTTCGCCACGCCATCGATTGAGACGCCGATGACGATGTCGCGCGGCGCGAGAGCGTCGTCAAGATTTGACGCAACGGCGACTGGCATCCGTGCGACCTCCTCTTCCCAATCCGCGGCGGCGTAGTTGCCAGCCGCCGCGACCCGTTCATCGGGACGGAGCACGCGCCCGTGCGGACTCTCGCGCTTCCACGTCGCAAACGTTAGTTCGTCAGGCGGCACCGGACGCAAGCGACGGCCTTTGAGCGGGCCGAGGATCGCCTCGCCGCTGACCTGTTGCCACCACGAGCCGGTCTGGTGTTTTCGTTCATGGTTTCTTCGTTTTCGAGGACTGTTAATGCGTCAAATGAATCTTTAAGCGCCGCCGAAAAGGCCGCCCGGTCAGAACAATGACCGAGCGGCCTTAAATTAACATGTCGCCTTACGCGGCGAAGAACCGCGCAAAGATACTCTCTTCGGGTTTGTGGTTACGGCTTGAGTTTAATCTGAAGCGTTTCGCGTCCCTCGGTCGTCGACGCGAAGCGGCGCTGGCGCGCCATGCGCAACGCGGACGCTTCGTAAGCCTCCCGACCGGGGCGTGGGTTGGCAATCGACGCTTGTGCGACGCGACCGTTCACGACCTTCATCACCACCGTGACCGTATCCGCACCCGAATCACCACTGCCTTTTACTTTGGCATCATCAGCTTTGCCCGCAGGCGCTGCCGGAGCGGGAGCACTTGCGGCCGAAGCGCCAGCCACACGCTCTCCCGGCTGACTGGTGCCGTTGAAGGCGCGAGAGTTTCTGGTGCGCCAACGGTTGGACCGGTAACCGTGACTTTGACCGCCGCCCGGCACAACGACATCGCCCGGCGCATCAATTGATGCCGCTGCTTCGGCCTCCGGCGAAACATCGGTGACGTAACCAGTGGCGCCCAAAATTGGAGAGGGGGAGATCGGCGACGCGTTGACTTGCCCGTCGGTCGGCGCGGTGACTCTCATCCGGCCATTGAATGCGACAACCGCGACGACGACGATTGCGACGAACACCAGCGGCGCGGCGAAACCCGCCACACGCATCGGCCGGTGTTGATGATGATAGACAGGGGCGACGTAGGCGGGGATGAAGAGGGGGACTGGAGGGGGCGTCGGCGGCGCTTCGACGGGCGGTGTCGGAGGGACAGCATCTTGTCGATCCGACTCGACTTTATCCGAAGTCTTTGCGCCAACACCGCGCCCGCGCAACGAGTCTACAGGCGAACTGTTGAGAGGCGTGGTCTTGGCGCTATTAATTACGGGATCGGTGACCGGCGACAACTTCTTCGGCGCGCTTGATTTCATTTTGGCAGGAATCATCTGAGTGTCAGCGCGGACGTTTTCGGCAACCGGCAACGTGGCAGTCATGGTATGAGATTGGCCGGAGTCCGCCGCTTTGTCGGAGCGGGCCGCTGGTTGGCCGGGACCCCGCACCAGCAAGCTGAAGATCAGTTCCTGCGACGAATCGCTGATAGTCAGTTGCGCCGGAGGCGCGGCCAGTGGATCGAAGCCGAAAACGGCATCGGGCAGCGACATCGCAAGGTGAATGGCCTGAAAGCCGACCAATGAACCGACGCGCGCGTCCACTAACTTGCCTTCTTTGAAAGAGAGTGTGGCGGGGTTTCTCGCGTGCTCGATAATCAAATCCCCGGTCGCGCCGCGGGTGTGAAGAATGCCGATCAGGGTGGACAGCGGGTACTCACTTAATCTTCCGTTCAGGCTGATCATTCGTTCGGGTTGCATGTTGATACCTCTTGTTAAGGGGCGAAGCGCGGCACTGCCACGCACGGCGGGGTGAAGCCGCAGTCTCAATTGGCGAGTAACAGTTGTTTGCCCGTCGGCGTGAAAGAAAAATCGTAAGTTATCACCCCGACGACTTCGACCGGTCTCCCCGCAAGCAGAGAGGGGGAGAAGTGTGATCTGCGCGCTGCCGCGACCGCTGCGGCGCGCAACTGTTGATGGCCGCTGATGGCGCGCGCCGCAACGACATGTCCATCTGTGTTGACGGTCACCTCGACGGTGACTTCGCCGGACAATCGCAGGGCACGCGCGGTCTCCGGGTAGATGGGTTTTGGCAACCGGGTCGCCTTGCCGATTCGCGGGCGAGAGGTCAAAGGCTGTGCGGCGCGGGTCGGCGGCGGCAATACAGGTGCTTCGGCGTCATACTCGATCAACGCATCGGGGGTTGCGGCTTGGCTCAGAGAGGTGCCGGTGCCGGGGAACGCAGTGACGGTGCTTGCTTCACCCAGCACCTCTCGTGACAGCGCTTGAGAGGCAGGCGTGATACTCGGCAGAGAAGAATTCATGGCGACTTTCGGCGGTTTCGTCTGTGCCGCGGCCGGGTCGTCTTTCCGGGCCGCCACATCACCATTGGCGGTTGACGTGGCGGCGGCTGACATAGTGGCCGGAGTGACGTTGCCGTTGAAATAGTAAGTGAGGGCGCGGTGCAGGACTTCGCTCGGTTCATAGCTGACCTGGCCAGCCTCGACGACGGCGACCGCGGTTGTCATCTTCGTCCAGTTGCCGACTTGGTCGAACTCGTACGTGTAAACCTCTTTGCTGATGACGGAGCCGCCTTCGTCGCGCAAAACCTTTTCGGTGATGTTGCCTTTGTCGTCGTATTTATACTCTTCCTGGCCGATTACAGGGTTCTCGTCAAGAGGGTAAAGGGCGTGGTCGATCCGTCGCCCACGCAGGTCGTAGGCGGCTGTCTCGAGAAGGATGCGGCGACCCTCGACGGACTGGCCTGAAGAGTTGGAGAGCCTTATCAGTTCGGTGCGGACGCGGCGGACAGCGCCAATCAATCCGTCTTGGTCTCGGGTGCTGTCGAGCACCGAGATCGGCGTCTGCGTCGGTCGCCCACCAACAATCTCCTGCCCCTGCACGGTGAGGCCACAGGCTGCGAGCGCTAAGGCTACAACTGAAAGCTTGAGGCTGCGAGGAATGTAAAACATTGGAGAACCTTCCACATGGTTGGTCGTCTGTTTAGAAAAGAGCTTGCGGCCAGCGGAAGGCTAAAGCAAGAGTAGAGTGAAACCTCACGTGTGAAAGTAACCGAAAGAAAATTTGGGTTGAACCCAATGACGTGAAAAACTTTGCTCGACAACATAAGTGCTCGCCCACTGAATTTTCGGAATCCGGAATGCTCGCGCGCGGTAATCAGGAAGTGCCTGACCCGACTCCTCGTCTCGTTATTGGTTGATTGTACTGCCCGGATTGATTCCCGCTTGTTCGACGGCAGGCTCAACCCTCGTTTGCTAACGTTAGCCAAAGGGCGCCACTGACGGATACTTGTCTGAGACGCAACATATACTCTCATTAAGACGGTTGTCAACTAAAGAAATATTCATTGGACACGGAACATTTGGCGGTTTAGCGGCACATCGGGCTGACGGCGATGCCCCCTCTTGTAACGCTGACGGTGCGGTCCCGGTGTTGGCTGCGGGAGAGCCCTAATGCAAGTTCCTGACAGGTCTCAACAGAGGGCAAAACTGCAAAACCTTTTTCGCGCGCTGATAGAAACATTATACGTTCAAACGCCGGCCAGCGGATTGTGCAACCTGTCAGTGCGATCCGGTCGTGGAATCTTCTGTTTTGATTTAACACAGACAGACAGAGATGAAGACACAGAGGTCACAGAACAGGAAGGCAACTATCAACAGTTTTCAGTTTCCGCCTGTTCAGCTCAAAACTGAAAACTGTTCATTCAGTCTTCACATTTGTTAAGGCCCGAAATCGAGTTGCCGCACAAGCTCTGTGAAACGCGGGTCGTCGCGTAGATGATTAAAGCGCGGGTCGATCTTCAGCAACACCAGTCCGGGGTGACGATCTTCGTAGGCCTGGTTGAGCCACATGAACGCTTGATCCTTTTCGCCCAATCCGGTGTAGAGGATGGCGACAAAATAAGGCGAGACGTAGCCGCCCGGCCGTGGCTGTTGCAGTCGGTTGAGCACGTCGCGCGCCTTGGCCGTCTTTCCGGCGACCGCGTACGCGTAGCCAAGCGCGGCCTGAGTTTCAGGGTCGTCGCCCATGTGCTTGACCGCTTCTTCGAGTTGGGCGACGGCGTCGACGGTGCGGCCCGGCTTTTGCAAATAGATGTAGCCGAGGTAGAGGTGCGCGACGCCAAACGTCTGATCCACTTCAAGCGTCTTGCTCACCTGCTTGATCGCTTCGTCGTACTGCCCCGCGTAGTACAAATACAGTCCCGAGTTAGCGTTGATGATAAGCGATAGAGGATCAAGCCCCTGCGCCCGTTTGATCTCCGCGAGCGCCTCGTCGAAGCGGTTCATCTGCACGAGGTACGATGCGTACCATTGATGCGCGGTCGCATAGTTGGGGTTGAGTTCGATGGCGCGCTGGAAGCCCTGCTCGGCCTCGGTCCATCTCCAGTTGTAAGCCATCCTGACGAACGCCAGCGAGGTGTGCGCCTCGGCGAGCGTACCGTCGATCTCCAGCGCTTTAATCGCCGCCACCTCCGCCTTCGGCATCGCCTCGCGCGGCGGCACTACGCTGTAATCACTGAGCAGCGCGTAGCAATCGGCCAGTCCGGCATAGGCGAGCGCGTAGCTGGGATCAATGCTGATTGCCTGTTGGAAATAGTCGATGCCACGGCGAAATCCCTCTTCGTTGCGGCGGTTCCAGAAGTAACGGCCACGCAGGTACGCCTGGTACGCCTCGGTGTTTTCGGTATAGCGTTTCGGGTTCGGTAGCGATCCTCGCGCAACTTCATTCCCCCGTAGCCGATGACGCAGCTTCTCGGCAATCTCGCGCGAAATCTCTTCCTGAACGGAGAGCAGGTCAGACATGCGTCGGTTGTATCGCGCGCCCCAGATGTGGCTGCTGTCGGTGGTGTCGATCAACTCGACGTTGACCGTCAGTGCGTCGCCGCGCTGCGTCAGCCGACCGGACAGCACCGCACCGACGCCCAGATCGCGCCCGATTGACCGCGGCTCGGCGTTGTGCCCTTTGTAGCGAAAGACCGAATTGCGCGACATCACTTTCATCGGAAGCAACTGCGACAGGCTGTTAATCAGGCTCTCGGTCATACCATCTGATAGATACTCCGTATCTTGGCTGCCGCCTTCGTTAATAAACGGCAGCACCGCCATCGAAATGATCGTTCGATTCGGGAGGCTGAAATAAGCCACCGCCGCCAGCGTGATGACTGTAGTGAGGAGGGCGGCGGCGATCATGGTGGGCCACTTGCCATACCGCACACGCTCGGAGAGCGTCGTCCACATGCCAATCTCGGTAGTGGTCTGGGCCTTCGTCCGAGTGCTGGTCGGCACCAGACCGCCGTCGCCGTGCAATTTGGCGCGTACCGTCAGCAGGCGGTCGCGGAACTCTTTCGCGGTCTGGTAACGATCCGCGGGCCTTTTGGCGAGTGCCTTCAACGTGACGCGGTCTAGTTCCGACGGCACGCGCGGATTGAACTGCGAGGGCGGCGGCGGGTTGACGTGCAGCACTTGCGCGCCAATCGCAATTACGTTCGCGCCGGCGAAAGCCGAACGCCCTGCGATGCATTCGTACAGCAGCGCGCCGAGCGAGAAGATGTCGCTGCGCCCGTCGACGGGGGCGGCGGACGCCTGCTCCGGCGACAGATAGAGCGGCGTGCCGACCACCGACCCGCTGAGCGTCGGCGATTCAACGACGGTCTGCGCCTCGGTGTCGGCGGATTCGCGAAATTCATCCATCTGTTTGGCGAGTCCGAAGTCGAGCACCTTCACAGCGTTGCGCTCGTTAATCATCACGTTCGATGGTTTGATGTCACGGTGGACGATGCCGTGCCGGTGCGCCTCGGCCAGCGCGGCGGCCACATCGCTGATGATTTCGATGGCGCTTCCGAGCGTCAGCGTGCCCTGCCGCAACATCTCGCTCAGGCTCAGACCCTTGACCAACTCCATGACGATGAATGGCCGGCCGTCGGGCGTCTCCCCGAAGTCATGAATCGTCGCGATGTGCGGATGGCCGATGGCGGAGATGGCGCGCGCCTCGCGCAGGAAGCGCGCGCGGAAGTATTGGTCGTCGGGTGTCGCGTGTGGAATCTTAACGGCGACGCAGCGTCCGAGCAGCGTGTCTTCGGCGGCGTAGACCACGCCCATGCCGCCTTCGCCGATTTGGCTGAGAATACGATAATGGGAAATGATTTGCCCGATCATGAGATCAGAAGAATGGTGCTTGGTCGGCAGTAAGCAAAATGGCGCTGCTGCTGCTGCTGTCCCCGCCACGCGACACTCATCACCGGTGTCATGTCGGCACTTCGCATCGCACATTATTGTACGCAGAATCTCTTCAGGATAATCCGTGTCGACACAGAGATGGGGGAGCCGATTCGATGTGTGCTGCCGCCGCCACAGTCCGCCCACACTAACAATCACACCCATCGGCTAATGAGCACACTATAGAAGTATTAAACAAAAAAGGGCAACCATGATGGTCGCCCGAAATCATGAATTCATGTGCGCACTTTGTCCCGAAGGGACGGAAAGAAGGTAGCCAGTGGCAAGCGACGAACGGCAGTGAGTCGCGCCGCCTCTTGTCTGAAGCCGGAAAAGAGTTCGCGCCCTGAAAGGCGCGCGGGGAAATGCGTTTGAACGCCTCAATCTCAATGCTGTGCGCCCTTTCAGGGCGCGGTCGGGTTAATTACTGTCCCAGAGGCGGCGCGCCTGCGCTGACGCTCTCGGCGCTTGCCACTGGCTACCCTCTGCTTGCTCCTTCGGAGCAGAAACGCGAACTGCGTAACATGAGTCATTAAATACTCACGCCGAGTCTCGCGCCGCGCACGCATCAAGCTTTCTTTTTGATAAAGCTGTCAGTGCGTTCGCGTGCCATGTTATTCAGCTTTTCCGCTCTCGACCTGTGCTGGCTTGAGTTAGATTTTCAAGCGCCTCTTGCAACTTCTTCTGCGCATCATCTTGCCGTTTGTACGCATCCATCACCACGTCCTGAACTGATTTGTATGCGCGCGTCGCGTCGTCCAGGTCGCGTGCCGCTTCGACCACGCGAGCGGCGGCGGCGATGTAGTCATCAGGAATATCTTCACTCATTTCTTTACCCTTCTTACTTGCTCGTTCAGTAGCACGCCACTTGCGCCGTAGTGCGACAAGATCGTCAACGACTTCCTTTTCAGAATCGCCCGCCTCCGGGTCGTTAAGGTGCACAACGCCTTGCGGGATCATAGGAATCTTTACAGTTTAGGTGGCTTGCTTTTCTTTGATGTACGTCGACGGCAACACTGTCCGTATGTGCGGCCACTTCCACACGTGCAAGGAGCACCCCGGCCAGGTTCGTTCTGCTTGGCTGACCCAGGATTTGGTTGGCTTTTCTGTTTCACAACCACGGGCGGAGGCGGCAGATTAATGACTGTTTGGTAAACAGTGGTTTTATCGCCGGAGCCTGACACTATCGCAACGAGGGCCACGATCAGGCCAAGAAGCTGATAAAAAGCACCCGCATCTTTCGGAACCAAAAGCTGCGCTAACGGTGAGAGGTTAGGTATCTGAAGCTCAATTGCACTAATCACTTCAGCGGGAACAGCGTTCCGCGCTTTCGCATCTTCGGCGATACCACGTAGTTTGGTCAGGTCTGCTTTCGAGACTTGAGGGTTTGTCAGGATGGAGAGAAATTGGCCACTGAGAGACAGGTCGGTTGTGTAAGATACCTTCCCCTGTTCGTCCGATGTCGCGTCAAGTACATAAGCAGTACCTCTGCATTGAGGGCAACGAGACCTTACCCCAATCACTTTGGTGCCTGTTCCTCGAAGATCAATGGGCGATGTAAAGATGTGGTAACACTTCGTACAAACAGCAGTTAATTTCATCAAGATCACCCTTTACGCAAGCTCTTCAAAGGGGCGCCCCGTCTATCTCTTTCGTTGTTTCGTCGCTCATTTCTTACCACCCTTCTTACTCGCGTCTGTCGGTCTACCGGTTGGACAATTTTAGAGAATTTAAGAGTCGGCGTAGTGAGAGTGGTGCGATGGATTTTGGTAAGGGTGTTACCTGCTGCTTCTGTAATTAAAGGAAGGAAAAATAGGAACGAACGTCTGATGATGGTTCGTTCCTATTTGCAATGATTGATGAGCCGGACAGGGATCGAACCTGTGACCCGCTGATTACGTACCACTTCGACTTTCGCCGCCCCATTCAAGAGTTTGTGGTCTGGACTATCCCTTCACCATCTCCCTTTCAGGATTTAGGTGGGCGCCGTCTAGTCTCTACGCCTTCCCCGTTTGATTGGGGCTTGGCTCGGGATCGCCATCGCCCGAAGCGGAAGGGTTCCCCGAAATTGACGCCTGTTCACTTACCCGTTTCCGAGTAAGGCTCCCATAAATTAAGAGTCAGCTGCTCTACCAACTGAGCTACCGGCCCACATGCTGAAAATCTAACGACCTACCTACAGTGCTGTCAAGGCGAGAGACATGAGATGCCCTCGAATCACGGAAGTGAGGGTCGTTTGGCGATAACCCCGCACGGCGACGAGGCTCTCCTCTTCCTGGTCTGAGGTGTCCTGGTCGTTTCTCCGCCGTGACTACCTTTCA
>JACDEG010000761.1 GCA_013816505.1 Pyrinomonadaceae bacterium
GCGCTCACGCAGGGCAGGAATCCACCTCTCGGCAAGCACGAACCCGCCAAACAGCACGGCTGTGTAGAAGGCATCGCCGACGAGTGTATTTTGGAAGAAAGGAATGGCGGCCACGTAGCATGTGACGTGTCCAGCGACCGTCTTCGGGTACAACGAGCCGAAAGCCCAGACGCCAAAGTTGGTGATGACGAAAAAGAGGATCGAGCTTAGGAGCGTCGCGCCTGCTACTCGCAAAGGAGTTCGCTTCCGGCGAAGCAGCAGCCCGATACAGACCACGAGGGCAAAGCTCCCGTAGATGATCTCCATGTGCGCGTAAAGACCCAGGACGAGATCGCTCAGGAAGAGCGCCGCCATCGGGATCAGAAAAGCCAGTCGTTTATCGGATAGGTATGCGCCGCCGAATAGCGCCACAGCCGTGATGGAAGCGAGATTTGGCGGGTGTGGAATCAGGCGCGAAGCTGCCGCCGCCAGAATCATCAGAACGAGCACGAGTAATCTGGGTTTAGACATCAATTTTCTTTCCCTTATCGACATTGCCTTTGAAAGACGCGACTCTATCACTCCGGTAATAAATCACAAAACCAGAAGGAATCTCTTGCTACTTTCACACCAATAGAAAATTTCACTGCTTCCTTGAAGCTGGGGCCGTCAAATACAAAGGTATGAAACTCCCCGTTCTCCCCGCACGGGTCAACGTGCGAAGGAAGCGCGGCGAGAAATTTTTCATCAATCATCATCCCGGCGAATGACGAATCGAGCACCTTGCCGTTGACGCAGGTGATGACAGCCTTGAATTCAAGCTTAATGAACTCTTTAATAAATTCGGTCGTGTCGCGCAGCCACACCGGATAGAGGCCACGCATGTTGTGTCGAGCTAAAAATTGATCCCGGTAGGCTCTAATCTCTTCGAGGAAGAGGTCGCCGAATACTACCCCGTCAATGCCCTGCTCACGATAGATGGAGAACGCCTTTGCCATTTTCGTTTCGTATTCGTGGTTGGTCGCATCTTTAGTGATGAATACTTCATGCAGGGGTAAGCCCAAAGATGCAGCCTGTCTTTCCAGCAGCACTCTCCGGACGCCATGCATACTGATCCGGTCGTAGTCGCGGGTGACGGTCGTCAGCAGCGCGGCTACGTGAAGGTCTTTCGCCTTCTGAATCTCATACAGCGCAAGACAGCTATCCTTGCCGCCGCTCCAGGACATCAGGACTGGTTGCAAATGGATCTGCCTCCTTATCTGTCGGTTCAGGATATGAATCTTGCCACGAGTGTGCCTGATCAGTCCCAGGCTAACACCTCTCAGGAAGGTACTGTCAACTTAACTTCGTTGAGAGATAAAACCGACTTAATAAGATGAGGGATTATCGCGCTTCGTCAATTGCCCGGATCAACTGTCGTCTTCTTCAAGCCGCCATCTGAACACCGCTCATCTCAGCCCATGTCCCGAACCTCGACTGCATCTCTTCCCGATATCGCTCGGCTTTAAGCAGATGTCTGCGTGGTCGGAAGTACGACAAGATGATGCTAAAGGCTGACAGGAACCGTTGTACCTGCCTGGTTGACTTGAACCTCCGCATCACCTTCTCGCGTACTCTGGTCGGTTGATGTGAGTTCTCGGCACGGTTGTTCAACCCTTTGTGCTGGCGATGCTCCACTCATGGCATGATCCAGAGCTTTCGCTGCGCTGTAACTCTTCAGCTTGTCGGTGATGATCACCCGCGGCACATACTGCAGGCCCTTCAGCAGCTTGCGGAAGAACCTCGTAGCCGCCTTCTTGTTCCTCCGACTCTGAACCAGGATGTCCAGCACGTCTCCATCCTGATCTACCGCACGCCACAGGTAATGAACGCGGCCGTTAATCGTGATGAAGACTTCATCGAGGTGCCACCGGTCGCCGAGGCGAGGGCTCCGGCGGCGCAAATTATTGGCGAAAGTCTGGCCGAACTTTCTACACCAATCGCGGACGGTCTCATAGGTGAGGGTGACGCCGCGCATGGCCATTAGTTCTTCGACATCGCGGTAACTGAGACAGAAGCGGAAATAGAGCCAGACGCAGTGACTGATGATCTCGGGCGGGAAGCGGTGGCGGCGGTAGAGAGGGGTGGGCGTGTTCATCGGCGGAGTATGCCGCGGTTTGAGTTATCTTGCACCATGACCGCATGACCGCTTAACCTGACAATACCTAGTAGATCATCACGATGAACGCGATGGATAAAGTCGTTTCAGTTTTTCACGCGCATCCGTGATGGAAAAGCGCCAGTCAATCGTCGCCTGTTGTTCGTTACGCTGCT
>JACDEG010000318.1 GCA_013816505.1 Pyrinomonadaceae bacterium
GGCGTACATCGTCCGCACATTTGGATTTCTTCTGCTCACATTCCTTCTGCTGCTCGGCAATGTCACAACCGTTCATGCACAATTTGATACTGCGACCGTGCTCGGCACCGTTAACGACACGAACGGCGGAGCAGTACCGAACGCGACCATGACGCTGAAGAATGTTCAAACCGGAACCGTTGCTACCACAACGTCGGATGAGAGCGGCAATTATCAGTTCACCGGCGTCAAGATCGGCACCTACCAGGTCACGGCTGAAGCACAAGGCTTCTCGACCACTGTCGCAGAGAATGTCGAAGCAACTGTCAACGCTCGCCAACGTATTGACCTCACTCTTTCGGCCGGCGCGATTACTGAAACCATTAACGTCACGGCGTCGTCGACGCTGCTTGAGTCGGCTTCAAGCGAACGTGGGCAGGTCATCACGCGCGAACAAATCGTCAATCTGCCTTTGAATGGTAGAGCCTATGCCGACCTTGCGCTTCTCAGTCCCGGCGTCCGCAAATCAGTTCTCAATAACGCTGGCTCTGGTGGGCGCGATGCTTCGTTCAACGTCAACGGCCTGCGCAGTTCCTTGAACAACTTCGTTCTCGACGGCGTTGACAACAACTCTTACGGGACGAGTAATCAAGGTTTCTCGAACCAGGTCGTGCAAGCTTCGCCGGATGCTGTCGCCGAGTTCAAGGTGCAGACCGATAACTACAGCGCCGAGTTCGGGCGCGCGGGCGGAGCGATCATCAACACTTCGATTCGTAGCGGCACGAACGAGTTTCACGGCACGGTTTACGACTTCGTTCGCAACACGGCGCTCAACGCGACGGGTTTCTTCAAACCGCGCGGCGGCGAAAAGCCGGTGCTGATTCAAAACCAATTCGGCGGCACGTTCGGCGGCCCCGTCTCGATTCCCGGTTTGTATAGCGGCAAAGACCGCACCTTCTTCTTTGTGGACTATGAAGGCTTCCGCCGCATCACAAAGGCACTGGCCTTTGTAACTGTCCCGACGCTCGAACAGCGGCAAGGCATCTTCCGCAACGCGCAAGGTGGACCGATTCCGATTCGCAATCCCTTCACCAATGTCGACTATGCTGACGGCATTATCCCGCAAAACCTGAGAACGACATTCTCGCAACAAGTCTTCGCACAACTGCCCGCGCCAAACCGTGCTGCGGGCGTGCTCGGCATCAGCGAGAACTACGAGAACCTTCCGCGCAGCAAATTCTACAATGACAAAGGCGATGTCAAGATTGACCACACATTTAACACGCGACTGAGTGTCTTCGCACGCGGCTCGATGCGGAAGGTCAACAACTTTGAAGCGCCGACCATTCCGCTGCCTTTAGGAAACCCCGCCAATGCCAATGTCCGCATCATCAATCAGCAAATTGTGGGGGGGTTGACTTATACTTTGGGTTCCAATTCCGTGCTCGAATTTCGTCTCGGCGTTTCGCGCACCGAAGCGGGCAAAACGCCGCCCGGACTCGGCAGTGCTACCGCCCGCGAACTCTACGGGATCACGGGGCTGCCCGAAGACCCGACCATCTCCGGCGGCTTGTACACGCAGCAAATCGCGGGCTTTACTGATTTGGGACGACAAAACAGTAACCCACAGTATCAGAATCCGACCGTCGTCAACCCGCGCATCAACTACTCATTTCTCATTAACCGCCACAGCCTCAAAACTGGCTACGAATATCAAAGCATCAACACTGATGTCCAGGATGTCCAGCCGTTGTACGGGCAAGACGGTTACAGCGGAAATTTCAGCCGTCCGGCGAATGTCAGCGCGGCGAACAACCTCTATAACGTCGCAGATTTTATCTTCGGCGCACGCTCGCAGTATGCGCTGACCAGCCCGTTCATCGCCCACTATCGCCAGCGGATGCACTTCGCATACATCCAGGATGACTTCACGCTAAATTCAAAGTTGACGTTTAATCTGGGGCTTCGTTACGACTTCGCAACGCCGCAGTACGAACGCGACAATCTCCTCTCAAACTACGACCCGGAAACCAACACGATTCTCCAGGCGCGTTCCGGTTCGCTCTATGACCGCGCGCTCGTTGACCCTGACCACAACAACTTCGGCCCGCGTCTCGGCTTCGCCTACACGCCCACACCGCGCACTGTGATTCGGGGCGGCTACGGACTCTCTTACGTCCACTTCAACCGGCTCGGCGGAGAAAACCTTCTCGCCTTAAACGGCCCACACGTCGTCGGTGCGACCGTCGCGCAGCAACCCTCGCAGGGACTCTGCACCGGCGACAATTTCTTAGGCTGCTTCCGTCCGACTCAGAACGGTTATCCGACAGGATTGGTTGACACTTCGAGATTCACGCCGCTGACCGCGCGCGTCAACTACACGCCGCGCGACACAAAGTCGACTTACGTCCAGAGCTACCACATCTCCGTGCAGCGCGAACTCATCCCCAACCTCCTGCTTGATGTCGCTTACGTCGGCAACGTGACCCGCAACCTGATCATCCTCGCGGATTTCAACCAGGCGCGTCCGAACAACGCGAGCGACCCGGCGGCGGGAACGCCCTTGCAGACGCGCCGTCCGATTCCCGATTTTTCGTTTATCCAAGCCTCTTACGCGGGCGGCAGAGCGAACTATAACGCCCTGCAAATCAAACTCGAACGCCGCTTCTCCGAGGGTCTCTATCTGCTTAACTCGTTCACCTTCTCGAAAGCAATAGACAACGCGCCCGGACACCTTGAGACTAGCTCCGGTGATAATTCGCGAGTCAACATCCGCGACCTTGCAAGCGAGCGTGGGTTATCGAACTACGACCAACCAATTAACAACACGACGAGCGTCGTCTTTGATCTGCCGTTCGGCAAAGGCCGTCGCTTTGGCAGCGACGCTGCGCGAATTGTTGACGCGGTGCTCGGCGGCTTCCGTCTCACGCTCATCAACACGATGACGAGCGGGCAGATCGGGAACCTCACTTACAACGCTCCGGCGGCATTTCAGGTCAGCACCGTACTCAGTTATCGCCCGAACATCATTGGCGACCTCGTCGTCCCATCTGACCAGCGCACGCCTGACAATTATCTTAATCGTAACGCCGTGGCAATCCCTACAAACCGGAGCCAGCCGTTCGGCAGCGCCGGGCGCAACACCGTCCGGGGGCCTGCCTTCTTCCAATCAGATTTAGGGCTTCACAAACAATTCCCGCTCTTCAACGAAACGACGCGACTGGAGTTTCGCGCCGAAGCATTCAATCTCTTCAACCACTCCAACTTTGCCGCACCCGACACCAACGCCTCGAACATTACACGCGATGTAAGCGGCAACGTCATCGGCGGCACCTTCGGCACTCTCCGCACCGCGTTCCCGGCACGCGAAATCCAGTTTGCACTCAAGCTTTATTTCTGAGCGATGTGCAGCAATGATGTAAACAACTTGGCGGAATGGAAAGCGACAAACCTTGTACGAAGGTCAGTGTTGCAGGAATTGACTTTTAGCTATAATCCGCTCCGCCCATTCATCTCATGTCTCCACAAGGTGAGATCATGAAACGCAATTCTTCGCTTTTTATGTGGCGACACTTTGCGACCACCATCATTCTTCTTTGTGTGAGAGGGTACTTGCAGATTCAACTTAAGTCACCGCGATCTGGAAGAGATGATGCGTGAGCGTGGCCTCTTCTGTCGATCATGTCATGATCTGGAGATGGGTGCGGAGGTACACGCCGGAGATCAACCGTCGGATGCACCCGTACCTGAAGTTGACGAACATGTTCTACCGAGTGGATGAGACCTACGTGAAGGTAGGTAATACCTGTCAGTACTGGTACCGCGCGGTGAACTCGAAAGGTTAGATTCAAACGTTAACGCTCAGTTGCTCGATTTCGTGACGATTGCTGACGCCGGGGCCACCCCGCCTAATTTAGCTCGACTTTATCCATTTTGACACTTCGCTTCCCAGTTAGGGGATGTAACGTCAATGTAACGTCAAGGTATTTCGTGATGTCTGCCCTTTCAGCTGACCTTATATAATTCTGAAGTGGCGGAAATAAAGCCAAATTCCACGCTCCCTGCCGCATCATCAAATTGGATAAAGTCGAGCTTAGCTGGACTTTATCCAAGTCTGATCTTTGAAAACAAAACGACAGGCCAAGTAAATTGTTGGTCTTTCCACCATGAGAGACCTTTATGATTACTCTGCCTGTCGAATTAATGAACTTCAATGTAACCTTCGCCCCGCTCTTCTCCAAGCATGTCTGGGAAAACGCTCAGGTCCTGATTGCTGGCGCGATCCTCGCCCCGGGAAAGCGTACAGTCATGGCTGCCTTGCGTGTGTTGTGGCATAGTGCTAACAAGAACTTTCAGTCCCATCGTAGCGTGCTTAATCGTGCCGTCTGGTCTCCGCTGATAGCCAGCCGTTTGCTGTTGGGATTGTTGATTACAACCTTTACGCCGACGGGCACGATTGTCTGTGGGCTGGATGACACATCGAGAGACGACGTGGAGACAAGATCAAAGTTAAAGAGGCTCTATGCAGATTTGAGTGGACAAAAAGTAGCAGAAAATGGGGGTTGAGCCAATGTTTACCATTGTTCTTTGCCATCATCACTTTGGCGCGTTTTTGCGCGACAGTTCTCGTTATGATTAGGAGGACTTCAGGATGAGATGTGTTAACACCGTACAGAAGCTTTTTTCCTTTCCCGGTTTTCGCGCCAAGCAGCGCTTGCGTGGGCTCTTTGGTGATCCGATGGCGCGAGTTGTTGAACTCGAACGCCGGAAAAAGGGGCTCTCTGCTCCGGTTGCGGCACGCGCTATTTCACTTTCGACGATAGGCAACAACGGCAAGCGCGAGACATGTCGGTGGTGGGCTGGCGCATCCACGTTTGCTTCGAGAGACGACGCGTAATGTGCGCGGTCTGCGGAGGAGTTAGAGTGGAGAGGCTCGACTGGCTGGCTGACAATCCCCGCTCCACTCGCCGGCTGGGCGTGCCAGTGGGTCGACTCTGTCGTGAGATGAGTAACCAGGCAGTAGCCGAGGCACTGCATCTGCACGAACACACGGTCAAGGAGTTAGATAAGCAGCACATGAGGGAGGAGTTGACGCGCCACCCTCCTGCGGGACCGCGTGTGATCGGGATTGATGAGCTATCAATCAGAAAGGGACATAGCTACCGGATTATTGTCTCGGATGTGGAGCGGAGTCGAGTCATCTGGGTCGGAGGAGAAGGGCGCAAAGAGATTGATTTGGACCTGTTTTTCGCGGAAATAGGGGAGAAGAAGGCCGGAAGAATAGAGGCTGCCGTGATGGACATGTGGAAGCCGTTCCGGCTCTCAGTCAAAGGCAATGCCGTGCGCGCAAAGATCATCTACGACCAGTTCCATGTTGTGGGGCATGTGGGAAAGGCTATGGACGAAGTGCGCAGACAGGAAGACACGCGGGTTTCAGAGAAGGACCGGGCCTTCATCAAAGGGCAGCGCGACACGTTGTTATCACACCGGGAGAACGTGAGCCGTGAAGGTAAAGAGTCGTTGAAGAAGTTGCTGCAAGCCAACC
The DNA here is from genome assembly GCA_013816505.1 of Pyrinomonadaceae bacterium. Classification (GTDB taxonomy): domain Bacteria; phylum Acidobacteriota; class Blastocatellia; order Pyrinomonadales; family Pyrinomonadaceae; genus JACDEG01. The sequence continues at coordinate 5,525 of JACDEG010000318.1, forward strand.
GCCGATTGCAAACAGCATATCTGCTGAAAGAGGAGTTCGGGCAGCTATGGGAGTACCGCAGTGAGGCATGGGCGCGCCAGTTCTTTGAGAGATGGAAGGAACAGTTGAAGTGGCAGAGACTCCAGCCGTTTGAGAAGTTTGCTGCGCTGGTGGAGAGGCACTGGGAAGGAATCATCTCTGACTGCAATCCAGCAAATAAGGTGAAGCTGGGATTCGTGGAAGGAGTAAACAATAAGGTGCGAGTGATTCAACGCAGAGCATCCGGGTACCGAGACGAAGAATATCTGAAGCTGAAGATCCTGACAGCATGCTTAACGAAATAGTAGTCCATTTTACCCACTCGAATCTGCGTTGACCCAGTTAAGCAATGACTCTTTTGAGATAGCGGTAAAACCAGAGCTTGCGTGCATCGCCTCGCTTTGGGCGTTCCGACTTTCTGCCCACGCGCTGCCGTGTCGGGTTGGTTTGAAACAAGTGCTGCAGCTCTGCCCGCAACTCGGCGGTGTGTGCCTGATGGTCACACCACAACTCCACCACTCGGTCCAACACCGCGACATCGCTGACCACGCGGTTGACTGGCGCGACATGCTTGGTTGCGCGCGCCCGGCTCTCCGGTGCCAATGCGTCCGGCGCCGGTTTCGACAACTCACTCTCGAGCGTCGTCAAAAAGATCATCCCGTAGCAGTCTTGCGCAATGCTTCTGACACTCATCCCACTGAAGCGTTCCACCTCGAAGATGTGCTTCAAGCGGTCAACGTCGGTTGCTTCATTCCACCGCCAGCCATAGTCCTGCTTGAACTCCGCGCGTGGAGACTGGCGCGTCTCCACCAGCGAGGTGCCCAACACTTCTTCTTCACCGCTCTCCAACGGGACTCGAATCAGTCGCACCGTGAGGCGGTGCGGCAACGCTTCCTTGCGCTCACCTTCGCGGGCGCTGTGGGGCACTTCCAGCGCAACTGTTTTCTCCGGCTCGCGACGGTCAAAAAAAGCGTTGACGGGGGTGCACCGGCGGCGCGGAAAGCGCACCCCAAAATCGCGCTTGTTGCCCAACCCATAAGCCATCACCGCCTAATCAGCGTCGAGCCTGTCGAGCACCAAACAGTCGCCTTGGGTGGTGGCTGCCAGGTGCTCGGTCAAGAGCACGTTCTTCGCGGCTTGCCGCCGCCCCACACCCGCACTCACGCCGACATCGTTCAAGACATCAAACCAGACGCTCGCCATCGCTTGGAGACACTCGGCACCTGCATGCTGATTGACGTGCACACTCAACGCAGCGCGTCTCTCGGCGGTGTCGGGCACGTTCAAGAAGCTGGCGTCGAGACCCACCACGCGATGACCGCGCCCGCGTCGCACCGGCTCGTCTTGACCCGGCCACTCGTAAACATCTTGCGGCACCATCTGGTTCAAGTAGAGAAACACCTGAGGCTTGAGTTGCTGTCTGGCTGGCGCGTAGGCACGGCTGGTTGGCACTGGCCACACCTGCCCGATGGAGCGAAAGAATTTGTTCAACGCGGTTTGCATCGACCGCTTATGTCCACCCACCATCAGCACGGCGAGCATGGCGAAAGAGAAGACGCGCTGCCGAGTGAAATCCTTCTCCGCGACGCGGAAGCGCGCGCTGATCTGTGGCGAGGTCAAGGCGGCTTGCAGATGGTCGATGATGGTTAGCTGGTTGTTTTGTCCATGTTCTTATTTTTACTCCAAAATCAGCCGAGATGCGATGTCTTTTCTCTCGTGGATTCAAGTTGTAAGTGCAACTTTGAAGGTGGTCGTTAAAGGGCAAGCTGCGATAGCATCAGTGCTGCTTTAACC
>JACDEG010000762.1 GCA_013816505.1 Pyrinomonadaceae bacterium
GAAGGTGAAGCGCATCGGCAGAGTTTTGTGTAAAAGCTCGGTTTCCGATTTGGGAATCAATTCGGACTTTCCGCCGAAGTCTGATAAAAAGAAAATCCGACCGTCTTCTTTATAAATGGTGATGATTCCCCGCGTCACAAACTCATATCGCCCGACATACGCATCGTAAAATCGTGAATCAACTTTGACAGGCGTTTTATCTTCGAGACCCGCACGCAACTCCGACTCGGCTCTCGCTTCTTCCGCATGATTCGGCGTTCTGCCGTTTTTCTTCGCCCACAAACGCGCCGGGTCATTCGTCCGTTCCATCCACGCATTTAACAGGCGCAGCAATCCGTCGCGGACAGAGCGCACGGCTGGGTTGTTGATGACGTTCGTCGTCTCATGCGGGTCGGCGATTAAATCGTAAAGCTCATCAGGCTTATCAGGCTTGTCCCAGCGCACGAGTTTATGGTGCGGTGTTCTTATTAGCCGGTGAGTGTGATGGCGGAACTGACTTTCGGTGTCGGCCCACTCGCTGATCGCGTAATCAATGTTGTGCTGCTTGCTACCATTTAGAATCGGTCGCAAGTCGCGCCCGCCCCAATCTTTGGGATGCGAAACGCCCGCCAGCGCGAGTATTGTCGTTGGGATGTCGAGACTCGACGCGGGAACGTCGCTGCGTCCCTTCACGGCGGCGAACTTCGGTGCGCGGATGATGAGCGGAACGCGCACGGATTCTTCCCACGGGACGACCTTACCTCTCATGCCACGACTGCCCGCCATCAAGCCGTTGTCACCCAGAAACACTACAATCGTGTTGTCAGCTAATCCTTGCTTTTCGAGCGTCGCCAACACGCGACCGACTATCTCATCAAGGTAGCTGACCGATTCGTAATATTTTGCTAATCCGGGCTTGGCGGTATCTGAAGGAGTACCCTCAAGCGCAAGTTCGACGGGCGTATCTTTAGGGAAGCCGGGTGGCAGCAAGCCGGATGTAGTCTCCCCTTCATAAAGATGCTCGATGTGTGAAGGGTTAGGCTGGAAGGGCGCGTGCGGGATTGTAGACGCCAGCCAGAGGAAAAACGGCTTTTCTTTCGCCGCCGGGCTATTGAGAAATTCAACCGCATCGTCGGCGAAGATTCCGTTCGTGAAGCCTTTCCTTACCTCTTTTTTGCGAGAGTTGCCTTTAGCCAGCTGGGAGTCAACGTAACTCGACGCGCCTTCAGGCAGCCAAGTGCGAACGTCAGAGAAACCAGTGAGCCACGGGTCGGTTGCGAGATGCCACTTGCCCACTAACACGGTTCGATAGCCCGCCTGTTGCAGCAGACCCGGCATGGTCGGCACTGTGAAGCGATCCGCCCACTGCATATCGGAACGCAAAAAGTTGTTCGAGTAGTACCCGCTCTGGTGCGGCGACAATCCGGTTAAGAGAGTCGCGCGACTCGGAGCGCACTGTGAGACATGGATGGTGGCTTGGCGAAAATAGACGCCTTCACGAGCCAACTTATCGAGGACAGGAGTTTTAATCTTCGTATTGCCCGCCGCACCGAGCGCGTCCCAACGATGGTCATCGGAAATGATAAAGACGATGTTCGGGCGGTCGCGCGGTTGCTGACCGTGAGTAGGAAGCGCCGACATCAGCACCGCATTTGCTACCAACACCAACAGCAACATGATTCTGCTTTTCATCTTTGCCATCTCCTGACGCTGCAATCTGATTAACGCCCAACGGTTCATTTCCGGTGAGCGGCAGCTTCAGCCCCGGCAAGCATCTTTGGCTCCGCATTCCATATATCCACGGCACAGCGCCACTCGCCATCGGGTTCTCGTCGCCAGACCGTGACCGCACGTCCCTCAGTCGCGGTCGGCGTGCCATCCGGGGCGTTCATCGTGACAGTGTTCCGGCTGAGCATGTATGCGAGGTTTCCATCCGGTGAGAAGGTGACATCCGTTGATGTCCAGCTGATCCCGAACCCCGGAATCTGCATACTGCCCTCTACGTACTGGCGCAATGCATCTTTGCCGACGACCGCCGGGAGTTCGGGCGGAAGGACAATCGCATCATCAGTCCAGTACGAGAGAATGTGTTCAACGTCGCGCCCCCCGGAAGCGGCAGCGGACCATTCGGCGTCGCGCTGGAGCAATCGGGTTCTTTCCGCAGACAAGTCCATGCTGTGTCCTGAAGCCGGGACACATTCTGTAAGTTAGCGAGTGGCAACGAGTTGCATCCTCGTTTAGAGTAGTTGGTTATGCCTAATCAACACTCTACGACCACTCGCCTGCGGGAGTATATCAATGCTTTGT
>JACDEG010000319.1 GCA_013816505.1 Pyrinomonadaceae bacterium
GCCGCCATCCTCGGCGTCCCGCCCTCCACACTGCGCAGCCGCATGAATAAACTAGGACTCAAGCCTCTCAACGGAAAGAATGCCATCTCGATAGAAGGCGAGATGTCGTCATTCAACACGACATCTCGCTCCTGAATCGGCGAGATGTCGTTCATACTTTGACCTTTCCTCACTCGTCGCAACCACTCTTGTTCACTCCTGCGAACTCCTAAAAACTTACCGCGCAATGACTTGCGGTATGCAGATGGGTCTCTCACTCAACCTGTGGCCGGGTAGTTGCTGTACCGCGTCATATCCAAGCTAAGGGCATTCGTGAATCCGTCGCACGTTCCCGCCCATCTGTTACTTAAAAAATTTGGCGTTATCTTCCACAGAGTCGTGTGTCACGGCGACCAGCCTCGCGCGCTTAAAGTATGAACACCCGCACTCGCCCCCAACAACCGCTCGCAGTCATCATCTTTATTCTCGTCGTTCATCTTCTCGTTGTTCCACGCACCGCCTTTGCACAGATCACCGAAGCGGCGCTGAGGGGCTTGGTCTCGGATGCGGCGGGCAACGTGCTCGTCTCGTCGCCGGTCGTCGCGCGCAACGACGATACCGGCCAGACGCGCATTACGACGACTGACGGAGACGGCGCGTTCCTGCTCGCCGGCCTGCCACCGGGGTCATACAACATCCTCGTGCGCGTGGCCGGGTTCAGGACCTTCGAGCAGCCGGCGCTGAAGCTGAACGTCGGGCGGACGACTGAATTGACGATCAAGCTGGAGGTCGGCGGAGTGCAGGAGACGGTCGAGATTTCAGCGGGCGAGGGCAGAATGGTCGTCTCTTTCGAGGCGCGTTTGTCGGACACCTTCGAGCGTCGCACGGTGACGGAACTGCCGCTACCGCAACGCGACATTTTCTTGCTGCCGAAATTGAGCGCCGGGGCGACGGAGATTCCCGGCGCGGCCTCGTCAACGAAAGTGAGTAACTCGCCGGTTATCACCGTCAACGGCAACCGTTACCGTGGCAACAACTACGTGCTCGACGGCGCGATCAACACGAACCCGAACAACAGCGGCGAGCCGGCGCTGGTGCCGAGCCTCGAAGCCATCGAAGAGGTGCAGGTGCAGACCGGGAATTTCTCGTCCGAGTTCGGGCGCGGCAACGGCGCGGTCATCAACCTCCGCACCAAGTCGGGCACTAACGAACTGCACGGGCGCGCGTGGGAGTATCACCGCAACGCCGCCCTGAACGCGCGCAACTTCTTTTCGACCGCGCGCGCGCCGCAGGTCTTCAATCAATTCGGCGCGAACGTTGGCGGCCCCATCTTCAAAAACAGAACGTTCTTCTTCGGCTCATACGAAGCGGCACGCAATGCGACGGGCCGCGCCGTCTCGCTGCTTGTCGAAACCCCTGAGTTGAGGGAGTACGTCCTTCGCACCGCGCCCGCCGGCGTCGCCGCGCAACTTCTGAGACAGTTCCCCGCGCCCGCGCCGCTCGCCGGCAACGGCACGCAGTTCCTCGACCAGCGACCGCTGCGGCGCGGCAGCACCGTACTCGTTCCAGCGGCCGTCGGTCGCACGTCGGTGACGCTTCGTGACTACACGCGGCTTGACCAGTACATGGCGCGCGTCGACCATTCCTTCAACAATGACGCCGACAAGATCACCGCGCGGTGGATCGCCGAACATCAGCGCGACGAAGGCGGGACGAGTTCTTCGCTCGCGACGCTGGGACGCGCGGTACGCGGCAGTCGCGGACCGTTCCGCGGATTCTTCGGCAACCTCAATGTCGGCCATGTCCACGTCTCTGGCCGCGCGGTCAACGACCTGCGCCTCTCGACGCAGTTCATCCGCACGACGCGCGGCGCGGACGACGCGGTGGTGCCGGAAGTGACGATCACCGGACTTACCGCGCCGTTCGGCGACGTGTTCAAACAGACGACGAAACTTCGCACGTATGAACTACGCGACACACTGACGCTTGATCGCGGGCGTCACACGCTGCGGCTCGGCGGCGAGGCGCGGCGTATCTTCAAAGGTCTCTCCATTGGCACGCCGACTGCCGGCACATTCACCTTTACAAGCCTGCTCGACTTTGTTGACGACCGTCCGTTCCGGCAGACGCTGACCGTCAACCCCGACACGGGCGCGCCCTCAGACTTCGGGCGCTACTTCACGCTCTACGAAACGGGACTCTTCGTGCAGGACGACTGGAAAATCAGTTCGCGCCTGAACCTCAACCTCGGCGTGCGCCATGATTACTTCGGCACTGTCACCGAGCGCGAAGGCCGCCTCTCGTCGCTGGTGCTCGGCCCCGGCGCGTCGTTCAGTGAGCAGGTCGCGAACGCCAGCATCAGCCGCGTCGAACGACTCTATCAACCCGAACGTCTTAACTTTTCGCCGCGCGTCGGACTCGCCTTTGATCCCTTCGGGGACGGCACGACTTCCGTTCGTGCCGGATTCAGCATGGCCTATCAACCGCACCACGGCCAGTCCATTTCGGGCGCGCGCACTGCCGCCGGACGCGGTTCAGAGCGTGATTCAACCGAGCAACCAGATCGGCACGCGCATCCTTTACGGCATCCCCGTGCCGTTCAATCCGGAGTTCGCGCGCGGCTTGAACGAGCGCGGCGGAGTTCAGGCGCGTCCGGGCGAACGACCGGTGCGCATCACCGGCTTCGTCGTTAACCCGGAGGTTAAAACCCAGTACAGCGAGAGTTGGTTCCTTAATGTGCAGCGACGTCTGCCGCGCGACTGGGCGGTGGAGGTCGGATACGTCGGCACGACCGGCATCAATCTTGAACGCATTGATGACGTGAATCGCTTCAATGGCGATCTGCTCGACGGGCGCGAAGACCGGCTCAATCCGAATTTCGGCGTGCTGCTGTTTGTGACCAACGGCGTCACGTCGAGCTACAACGCGCTGACTCTGGAAGCGCGCCGCCCGTTCAATCACGGATTTTCGTTGCAGACTAATTACCGCTGGTCGAAGTGGCTCGATACTTCGTCGGACACTTCGACGGGACAGTTTCAGGACAACGCCGAGCCGGGCAAAGGCGCGGCCAACATCAACTGTCTGCGGTGCGAGCGTGCCCGCTCAATGTTCGACATCCCGCACCGCTTCTCGGCGTCGGTGATGTGGGCGCCGACGTTCTTTAAGGGCGGCAGTCGCTTCGTCGAAAGGCTCGCGAACAATTGGCAAGCCTCGGCGATCTTCACGGGTCAATCGGGTCGTCCGTTCTCGGTATGGGATGGGCGAGCATTCAGCGCAGGCGGCGACTATAACGCGGACGGCGGCGGCGGTGCGGTCGGTGGCGGATTCTATGATCGGCCGGATGCTCCGGCACCGGGCACCATTAACGCATCTTTCGGCAAGCAGGATTTCTTAAACGGATTATTCGATGCGGGCGTTTTCCCGAAACCGTCGCCCGGCAGAGACGGCACTCTCGGTCGCAACACGTTCCGCGGGCCGCGTTTCGTCACGCTTGATTTGTCGCTGGCGAGAAGTTTCACCGTGCGCGGCGAGAAGCAGTTGCAGTTCCGCCTCGAAGCCTTCAACGCGCTCAACACAGTCAATCTATTTCTGCCGAACGCGGACTTGTCGCTTCCCTCGTTCGGCAAGTCAACGCAGGCATTCGAGTCACGCACCGTGCAGGCCGGGGTGAAGTTTGTTTTCTGATTCTGACGGACACATTACTTTGTGATGCCAGACGCAGCTTCGATTCTTTCCAACTGAAGTTTAGAGGAGGGCTATGCCCTCCGTCTCAAGGTTCACGGAGGGCATAGCCCTCCTCTAAACGGCGTTAGAGCTTTTCTCTGCAACGACTGAATACTATGAAAAACATCATGCGCCGCCTTCGTTTCACCACACCTCTCGTCGTCTCTTTTTTCTTAATCCTGTCTCCCACATTTTCTTTCTTCGCGCGCGTCGTCGAAACTAAGACGAACGTCGCGCCGTTAATGACCATCTCCGCGCTCGAACGCGAGGCGCGCCGGAGGGTGGACGCGAAGCCGCGCGTCGCGCTCGTCGCCGAAACGTCCGACGTGTTCAGAGAGATCGCGCGGCTCGAACCGCTCGGCACGACGCGCGTTCCAAATTACCTGCGTGCGCTCGCCGCGCTGCCGCCAACGGTAAAGCCTTTCGCGCACCTCGTTCCGACTTTCATCTACGGCGGCGCGGTCACGTCGGAAGTTAAAGCGGCGATGGGCTTGCGCGTCGCGCAGATCAACGGCAGCCCGTATGTCGCTGCGCACATGCAGCGCGTGCTCGCCGCAAGCGAGCGTGGGCGGACGCTTCTCGGCACAATCAAGACTGACAAACTCGCCTCGCTACCCCACGCCGACCAACTCGCTCTGAGTTATGCAGAGACGCTGACGCGAGACGTGAACGGCGTCGGCGACGCGGACTTTCAGAAAGTGAGCGCCGTCTACAACGACTCGCAGTTAGTTGAGTTGACGATGACGGTCGCCTTCTTCAACTACTTCACGAGACTCGTGGAAGCACTCAATCTCCCGGTCGAGCCGTGGGCGCTCGAAACGCCGGGCGGGGTAAGCACGCCCTCCATTGCGCCCGCTTATCAATTATCCCCGGCGCGCGTCGCACTCATCAGCGACGAAGAGATCGGTGCGACGAGTGCCGCGGCGTTGGCGGTGAAGGACGCGGCGGCGCAAAAAGCTGGACTGGGATTGGGGATGGCGAACTCGCAACGGGCGATGCTGCGTGCGCCGGCGCTCGCGCTCGCGTGGCGCGCATACGGTAACGCCGTCAGAGAACACGCCACGACAGTCAACCGCGAGACCAAACTGCACGTCTCGTTCGCCGTCTCGATGGCGAACGGGTGCCGCTACTGCACGCTTCATCAGGTGCTCGGCCTGCGTCGCCTCGGCGTTGATCCGGCGAAACTCGTCGCGATGAAGAAGAACGACGCGGCGCTCAGCACGCGCGAGCGTGCGGCGGTCGAGTTCGCAAGGAAGCTGACGCGCGAGCCGGCGACGATGGGTGACGCGGATTATGCGAAGCTGAAGGTTGAGTTCGGCGAACCGGGCGCGCTCGAAGTGCTTCTGCAAACCTGCACGTTTAATTTCATGAACAGATTCACCGACGGCCTGCGGCTCCCGTCGGAGGATGAAGCGATTCGTGTCTATGAAGAGACGTATGGGAGAGGCGGGCAATAAGCAAGTAGCAAGGCAAAAGTAAAAAGGTAAAAGGCAAAAGCGAATGTCAATCAAAGACGGGAGCTGTGTTCAACCCTGATCCTGGATAAACTTTTGCTCAGTTATTTAAGACGTAACACAGAGGCACGGAGGGTACACAGAGAACAGAGAGAGTTGAACGGTTTTCTCTGTGTCCTCTGTGTTAAAACCCAATCACTCGACATTCGAATCAACCTCATCCATCCCGAACGTCACTTAACCATTACCGCTTCTTACGCGCCGGCACCTTACCACCACTTCCCATGTCAACGCCGACCGCAACCGGGTAGCCCTTCCCGGCGAGCGCCGCAATCGGAATCACGACCTCTTTTCTCCCTTTGATGGTGCGCGTCACACGGTCGCCACCGGTGTTGGCATTCTTATTCACACTCTTGTTCGAGTTCACGTTGGCGTTCGCGTTGGCATTGTTCACGTTGCTGTTCGCGTTGGCATTCGGCGATCCACCCGGAGAGGCCGACGGCTGCCCGTCGGTCGGGTTGCCGCTCGCGTCGCGAGACATCTCCCGGAGCGCGTTCATCACCTGCGTGCGCTCCTGCTCGCTCAGTTGGTCGAGCGACATGCCATAGACTTCGAGGACCGCGCGTAGATTCTCTTCGGTGTTAGTGCCGCGATCATACACGTCGCGGTAGATGTGCAGCTTGCCGTCTTCGACGACGATGGTCTCGTAGCGTAACTCGACCGGCACGGCGCTGCTTAGTTTCACGTTCTTCGTTTCGGTGCGATTCTTCGCGTAGGTCGCTACGTCTTCGGGCGTCAACTCGGCGCCGCCGATTTTAGCGAGTACCAGCGAGAACTCCTGAATCAGCGGGTCGGTCAGTCCGACGCAGCCGTGCGACGCGAATGTGCCGAGCTTCGCCGCAGTCTTACCGCCGTGGATCAGTGACGGCATACCGATAGGAATCTTCACAGGGCCGAGCGGATTCAGCTTGCTGCCGGCTTCGACCTTCTGACCGGCCTTCACTTTGTCCGAGCCTTCGACCCACGGTTCATCGGGCGGCGTCCACGTCGGATTGAAGATGATCGTCTCGGCTTTGCGCATCCCGGTCGGCAGAGGGAACTCCGGATAGCCGATGCCGACCTTGTACGTCTTGATAAGTTTCCCGTTTTCGAATACGTCCATCCGGTAGGCCGGGCCGTTGACGACGACGCGCGTGTCGGTCGGAACGGCGTTCGGCTTGCTGCCTTCGACCGTGCCGAGCGGGTTGGCGGCGCTTTCTGTGCCTCCGCTCCATCTATTACGCACCAGTTCGGCGAGTTGCTGCGCCTTCTCTTCGCCGACGGCGGAGCGCACCTGCTCGGCGGCACGAGCCGTTGCCGCCGAGGTCGTCCCGCTGTAGTCGTCGCCTGCGCTTTCGCGCAGCCTCGCCGTTTCTTCGCGCGCGATGGTGCGCAGACGCCCGACCTGTTCGTCCGTCAATTGCAGTTTCGATTTTAACTCTCCGGCGAACGGCTCGTCGGCGAACATCGCGTCGAGCACCGGGAGCGTCACTGGCAAATCGTTGGCGCGGGCGTTCCCGATTCTCACTGGCGACGCGGACGGCGCGGGCGCCGCCGCCGGGTTGGCGGGCGGCATGTTGGTGTTCGCGGTGTTAGTCGAATCGACCGCACACCCCGCCGCGCCGGCGACGGCAGACAGAGTGGCAATCATCGCCACCGCACGCAAAAATCTATTCATCCTCAATGCTCCTTGCTATGTCTTGAATAAACTGGTGAGTTGGCGGGAGGCGACTCATCACGTCGCGCGCCCGTTTAGGTGTTGCGTCGTTTAATGAACTTCGTCACCAAATCTTTGCTCATCTGTAGCAAGGTGCGTTCCAACATCGCCCACGGTAGTCTTTGACGCAGACTTTATCTTTTTGTTCGTCACAACCAACGACCAGCTTGCACCATTAACGAACGATGCCGGGTCCATTAAGTACAGGTTATAGACTTCAAGAAAAGAGAAGGCCACGAATGACGAACAGTTTTCAGTTTTCAGTTTTGAGCTGAAACCCGCAGACTGTTTACGAAAAAGGTTCTTAATGCCCCACCGCTTGCGGTGGGGATGGATGAACCATCTTGCGCGGGGGTTCGATGCCCGCGGGCAAGATAGCTGAGATTGATAGCATGGGTGCATGGTCTTTAGCAG
>JACDEG010000320.1 GCA_013816505.1 Pyrinomonadaceae bacterium
GGTTTGAGTAGCCCAAGGACGAGTTTAATGGCCGTTGATTTACCACCGCCGGAACCGCCGAGGATGACCTTCGTCTCGCCTCTCTGAACGCTGAAGCTCAGGCCGTCGAGAATTTTGAGGTCGTCAAACGACAGATGCACATCGCGAAACTCAATTGCCGGGACGGCGCGCTCGAAATCGTCCATCTCGGCGAACGTCGACTCGGCCGCGTCCTCGCTCACCGCCGCCTCACGGCCCGTTTGTTCGCCGGGCCGCGCTTTGAGTTTTTCCTGCCGCTTTACTTCGACATCGGTGGAGGCCATATAAATCCGGTCAACGAAACTCTCTTATACCGTGTCCAGAATAACCTGAAGCATCTTTGTAATAAAGAAGTCGGCGACGATCAAGACAATCGAGGAGGCCACCACGGCGGTCGTCGTCGAGCGCCCGACACCCACCGTTCCGCCCTCAGTCTTCAAGCCCTGGCGGCACGAAATCGCCCCAATGATAAACGCGAACACAAACGACTTGACGAACCCGCCGAATACATCCTCGGTGGTCAGTCCACGCCACACCGCCGAGGAGAATGCACTCGACGTAATGCCGAAGAGCTGCGACGAGACTATCCAGCCACCACCGATGCCGACCGCGTCGGCGATCAGCGTCAGGAGCGGCATGGTCACGAGCAACGCGATCAAGCGCGGCGCGACGAGCTTGCGCACCGGGTCGGTGCCGAGCGCGCGCATCGCGTCGATCTGTTGCGACACGACCATCGAGCCGAGTTCTGCTGAAATCGCCGACCCGACGCGCCCGGCAATCATCAGCCCAGTCAGGACGGGACCGAGTTCGCGTACCATCGACGTCGCCACCAGCATCCCCGTCTGATCCTGCGCGCCGTAGTATTTGAGTGTGGGATAGGATTGTAGCGCCAGGACGCCACCAGTGAAAAAGCCGGTCAAGATGATGATCGGCAGCGAGCCGACGCCGATGGCGTCCATCTGCTGAATCATCTCGTTGATATAAGACGGGCGGCGGAAGAGTCTGCGCGCCGCACCCGCCGCGAGCAGAGTCGTCTCCTGGACTTCGAACAGAGTGCGAGTTGCGATGTTCATGAATCGATTCGGAAAAGAGTCTTGACCGGCCGCGCGGAAGCAGACACCACCCGGCCGTGATGCGAGAAGGTTCGTTCTGAGGCGTTGAAAGACTTCAGCGGAACAGTCGCGGAACTCGGCAAAGTTTTAGCGCAATCCTTAGGGTGTCAATACGCGTGTACAGGCTTCTATCATCATGCGCAAAATATGGGCGGGGCGTCAAGCGGTAATTCCCTGAAGAGAGCGCGCCGGAAAATAAGGAGCGGCGGTCGGGGCGAAATCAATCATCACCCTGACCGCCGTTCGAGCAAGCCTGAATAATCTTATCGTTAACGCTACGGCGTCGGCCTGCGCGTCGCGTCATCATTTCGCGGGCGCGGCGCGAACGGCGGCTGATCCGCTTCGTCGGTGGGAGAACTGCGCCGCTCACGTCTGCGATTCATGAGGTTTTGCTGCTGATTCATGTCCGGCTCGCCGTCTTCACCCACCTGTCCGCCGCGACGGTTTTTCCCGCGTTGGTGATTGAAGCGCGATTGACGACGCAGGTCGCGCATCACCGCCAACTGTTCGAGGGTCAGGACGCGGCGCAACTTCAACTCGGTGACAGCGCGGAGTTTGACCATTTCCGCCTGAATCGCGGCGACTTCACGCGCCAGCCCCTCGACCACTTGATCGTCAACGCTGTCGGCGTAGATCGACGTGTTCAACGCGCGGCGCGCTTGACGCAGACGTGGCGTCAACGCGCGGCTTTCGTCCTCACTCTGCCGCCGGATCGACACGATCTGCGCGCGCTGTTCGGGAGAGAGGTTCAAACGAGCCGCCCACCCGCCCCGCGCATCGGCCGGTCGAGCACCCTCATCCTGAGCAGCGGCGGCGCCCGTCGGAGCATCGCCGCCGCCCGTGACGACCTGCGCGTTTACTCGCGGCGTGAAAGAGAACAGAGACAGCATCGAGAGAGCTAGCCAGAACGCGGCGACAGTCAATCTGTCCGCGACGCCGCGCGTACTTATTGAATTCCTTCGGTAAGTGTTATCAGTTAACAATCGACATCCACCTCATAGCCGGCAACCCGGCTCCATAAAAGATCAACATGAATTATCAGCACGAAGGACCAACACTAGGGTTAGGTAAACCAATGCCCGGCCCTGCGGAAGTCTATCTAGTGAACATCACGCAGCAGATCGGACAGCCGCGGCAAGTCTTCGTCGTCAGCGTCGACGCGGGCGAACTGCTCATCACGCGGGCGGCGCGGCAACGTGCGACTCTGGCGACGACGATCAGGCCGCGACTGAACGGATGCATCGGAAGGTTGCACACGTTCCGGCTGTGAATCACCGGCACTCTGAGCGGCTACCAGTAACTCTTCCTTCCGTCCCAACTCACTGCGCAGCACATTGAGTTCCGCCGTGTGCTTCGCCACCAACTCATCAACCTGCTGCTGAGAGACGCCGCTTTCGGCAATTCCTTTAACAGAACTATCCTCAGTGATGACGCGCGTCGGGACACCCGTCCGGAACGCCAGGCCGTCGTTGTCCCAACTCACCTCTGTGCGCGCCAGTGAGAAAGCCGCGAGCGCGCAGACGGCGAGCGTCGCGGCCACCGTTCCCGTCTGGAACCAGAGCGGCGACAGCGTGAAGAACTCACGCAGCGCCGCGAACACCGACCGAGGACGAGCGACATCGCGATTGATATATGAATCGGAGACAGGCGCTCCATCGTCACTGGTGAGTGCCCGATCAAGGTTGAGCGGGAACGGGGCGACGCGCAAAGCCTCGGCCTGCCACACCCGAACCTCTTCGCGCACGTCTCTGAAAGCGGCCATCTCGTCACGGCACGGGGCGCAGGCGCTCAGGTGCTCGGTGTAGCTTCGAGTTTCTTCGGGGTCCGTCTCGCCGTAAAGATAAGCGACGAGTTGTTCAGCGCGGTCGCACTGCTGGGTGCGGTACTTGGCGCCACCGGTTGATTGATTGAACTCATGCTCACTCATTTGCGTGCCACCTCCATACCATGTACTTCGAGCCGCATTCGTAGTTGCTTGAGCGCCGTGTAGAGACGGCTCTTGACCGTGCTCAGCGGAACATCGAGCGCGTCGGCGATCTCTTGAAATGTCATGTCTTCGAACTCTTTCAGCACGATCACCTCGCGCAGTTCCGGCTGTAGCGCATTGACGGCGCGGCGGACGGCTTCGGCGCGCTCGCCGCGCTCAGCCGTCCGCGCCGGTGAAGCGTGCGCGGGCGTGATGAACCGTGCCCCGCCCTTTTCAGTCTCATCATCCAGTGAAGATTCACGCCGCACGCGACCACGTCGCTGACGCGAGATGCATTGGTTGATCGCGATGCGGTGGAGCCACGACGAAACTTTGGCTTCGCCGCGGAAGCCCCGCAGGTTGCGATACGCCGCGATGAACGTTTCCTGCGTCGCGTCGCGCGCGTCCTCAAAAGAACCGAGCATGCCGAAGGTGAGCGCGAAGATGCGCCGCTCCCAGCGACGCACGATTTCGCCAAAGGCATCGGCATCACCCGCCAGAGCCAATTCCACAATCTGCTCGTCGCTCGCTGTCGCTGTCGCTGTCTTCATCCACACACCCGGGCCTGAAGGCATTCGAGTCATAATTAGCGCTGAGGCGAAGGCTACAACCGCACGCACAGTTGTTTAGACGCCGCACGCTCTCTTTTAGTTGAAGGAATCATTCCCCACACGAACGGGGCGCCGGGGACACCCGCTGTCAATGAAATCGTTCTTTCGCGGATGGCCGAGAGGCCGCGCTGGTAATCACCCACTGACCCTTCGGGACGTGGGTTTTCTGTAGCTACATCAAGGAGTTAAAAGAAGTTGGCCATTGACAGCATGGGTCCCCGGAGCTTAGTATAAACGCGGGTTCTATCGCCAGAATACCAAGTTACATGGTGGGGCGCACCACCTTCGGCCTCCTTCCTTCAACAGCATCCTTACCACTCGCACTCATGAAGATTTCAATCCCGACCGGATATTTCGAGCGTGTCCGCCTGCTGCACATCGTGCTCAGTGTGTTACTGCTCGTCGGGCTGTTGCCGCTGGCGCTGGCCGGATGGTTGCTCTCCGGGCGGAGCGCCAATGAATTGCGCGCGATTGAGGGTCGGTATCAAGAGCAACTCGTCCAGAATAAGGCGCGGCAGATCGAACTTTACGGGCAGCGTTACCGAGACGTAGTGTCGGGTTTGGCGAGCGCGTTTGAGTTGGCCGGTGGCGTGCGTGTTCTCGGAGATGAGGGGAGCGACCAGCGCCTGCAAAAGGCCGTGATGCAAGACCCGAACCTGATCGCGCTAGCGATTCTCCCCGTGTCGGGGACGCCGCACGTCGCGTACAAACCTGACGTTATTGGGCGGGACGAGGCCGATGAGCGCGTCGGTGCGGTGCTGGCGCGAATGTCAGAGAGCGGTTTAGTCATCGGGCGCCCGACGATCATCCGTTCGAGCCAGGAGATGTCTTTGACGGTGGCGGCGCCGGTGATGGGCTCAAGCGGGAAGGGCGAAGTCGTCGCGGCGGTCGTCGCGGTCGTGTCATTTCAGGAAGTTTTTAAGGTGGTACAGCAGGAGACGGCGGCGAGCGAGCGCGAACTGCTCGACCGCGGAGTGCCGGTCATCTTTGTCGTTGACACGGACGCGCGCGTCGTCGCTCACCCGGACGCGAGCGTTGCTTTCGCCGAACGCCCGATGAGTGATTTAAAGGTTGTGCAGGACTGGTTGGAGGCGGGCGCGCAGGTGCAGTCGGCGCTGGCCCCGTTCACGGTTGAGCGCGATGGCCGCAAAGTGACGATGCTCGGTGCCTACGCGACAGCGGCGCTCGACCGCCACTCGCGACTCGGCGTGATCTCGATTCAGGACGAGCGCGCGGCACTCGGTTCCGTCACCGAAATGCGCCGGCAGACGCTCTTAATCAGTTTGTTCGCCGCGACCTTCGTGTTCCTCATCGGGTTCCTGTTCGCTAAACAATTAACGCAGCCCGTGCATGACCTGGCCGCCGCGGCGCAGCGCATCGCGAGCGGCGACTTCTCGCGGCGCATCGACGTGCGGAGCCGCACGGAACTGGGCGACCTCGGCAAGTCTTTCAACACGATGACCGATCAGGTGGAGCGGTACATTGAAGATTTGCGCCATGCGGCGAACGAAAACAAGGAACTGTTTCTCGGAACCGTCAAAGCGCTCGCCGCCGCGATTGACGGCAAAGACCCTTACACGCGCGGCCATTCGGAGCGCGTCGCGCGGTTCTCCGTCGCCATCGCCGAAAGGCTGAATCTGCCGGACGACGAGATCGAGACGTTGAGAGTCAGCGCGTTGCTGCACGATGTCGGCAAGATCGGCATCGACGATGCGATTCTGAAGAAGCCGGCGGCATTGACCAAAGAAGAGTACGAGATGATGAAGCAGCACCCGCAGAAGGGCTACAAGATCATGTCGAACATTCCGGCGATGCGCGACTTTCTGTCTGGCATTCACATGCACCATGAGATGCTCAACGGGAATGGCTATCCGCAGGGTTTGAGCGGTGACCAGATACCGATGCAGGCGCGGATTGTCTCGGTCGCCGACTCGTTCGACGCGATGACGACCGAGCGGCCTTACCAGAGCGCAATGAAATTTGAGGATGCCCTTAGAGAGATTAAGAACTTCGTCGGGACACGCTATGACGAGCGGGTGGTCGAGGCGCTGGTCGAGGCGTGTGATGCGGGACAGATCACGCCGGGTCGCGTCCGCCTGTCGCAGCGGGCGAAAGATCGCGCCGCGCAGGTGGCAAGCGAAGCCGCTTAATTGCCGAGCGCCGCGAAGAGCGTATTGCTTGCCCGTCGATAGCACACACCTAAAGAGCGATGGGCGAAAAACAAACTCTCAGGGCCACTGGATCACTTTCTTCTTCGGTGACGCGGACTGCGATGATGGGACAGGCGGAGGGGGGGCGACACGTCGGCGCGAACCGCTCGGCGATACCGAAACCTGCGGGGCGCCATCTGGCCGTACATTTCTGAAATCGGTGTTCGACGGCGCGACTCTCAAGGATTCCTGCACCTCGCGCTCGACGGTGGGCGGCAGGGTCGGCCTCGGTTGAGGCTTCGACGATTTGGTTACCGGAGGCGAACTGACGACGAGAGGTCGCGCCTCGGTCGCATTATTGACTTTACCACCGGGTGCAGTGCGCTGCTGCTCCCCTCTCACCAACTGTCGAGGCGTCTCCTGCGATGCCACGGCTGCGCTCGGTGTTTCCCGACGCTGATTCTGCTGGGAAGTCGGTTGAGCTTTCGGTGTGTTGTCAGGCAGCGCGTCCGGCGCGACCTGTGGGTCACCGTCCGGCATTGTCGCCGCTGTGCTTTGATCTGCGACGGCGGGCGACAGGGAACTCTGTTTCAATATCAGCGGGTAGAC
Source organism: Pyrinomonadaceae bacterium (assembly GCA_013816505.1). Lineage (GTDB taxonomy): Bacteria > Acidobacteriota > Blastocatellia > Pyrinomonadales > Pyrinomonadaceae > JACDEG01. Next base: position 6,467 of record JACDEG010000320.1, read on the forward strand.
CAGCACTGTGCACGCGAGTGTGACGACGAAGGCCGTCGCAAACGCGAGCGACGCGACCCGGCCATAGCTACCAACGGGCGGCGGCAACGCGACCGGAGCGGCCACTGTTACCGGCGCATGATAAGTCAGCGGAGCGGTAGCGCTTGGAATCGTGCCGCCGATGAACGACGGGTTTGGCGTCGGCTGATTGATAATCGGCGATTCTGGCAGCGATTGATTAACAAGTCGCGAATCAACAAGCGGCGACTCAACAATCTGCGGCTCGGCGACTGGCGAGATCAACGGCTCGGCAATCGACGGCTCGGACTGCTCAGCAATCACCGGTGGCGGCACCTCCGCGGCCATTGCCGGGGCCGGCAAGTTGGCGTCGATTCTCGGAGAAATAATCGTCGTTTCATCAGCGAGCGACTCGAATGGGGTCGACGACGTTGGCAGCGGGTACGATTCGGGAATGCGCGGCTCGACGACGATTCGTTCAAACAACTGTGGTGCGCCGACAGCGGCGGCGGCCATCGGTGCCGGAAGTAAATTCTGCGGAGCGGGATGATGGGTGCTCCTGAGCAACTCCGCAATCTCGGTATGTCCTTTCGCCAAAGCCCATTGGAGCGCGGTCGAGCCGAGGTGGTCAGCGGCGGTGGTGTCGGCGCCGGCGTCCAACAGAGCGGAGACCGCTGCCGCGTGTCCGAAGAACGCGGCGCGAATCAGCGCGGTCATGCCGTTGGCCGGTCGCGCGTCGACCTCGGCCCCTTTCGCCAGCAGAAAACGCACCGCATCGTGTTGACCGTTTGCCGCTGCACGCAATAGCGACGTCTCGCCGCCGTTGAGGCAGGCGTTAACATCGACGCCCTCGCGTAGCAG
>JACDEG010000321.1 GCA_013816505.1 Pyrinomonadaceae bacterium
CCGCGCGCGACGATGTAGGCGTCCGCCGCGACGGCGAGCGCGGTCACGAGTTCGTCGTCGTGAGTTACGAGGGCGGCGGTCGCTGAAAGGTTTGACTCGCGGCGACGTTCGATCTCCGCCTGACGATAGCCGTCAACGCGACTCACGTCCTTCGGCTCTATTGAAGCGATAAGGTTGAAGTGTGTGCGAGAATTCAAATCAACTTTTAGAAAAAACGGGCAGAACAAATCTTCCCTGAAGTCGAAGCCGCGCTCACGCTCAATCTTGTACTCGAAGTTGCGATACCAGTGACCTGCCGCCTCAAGCTCGTCAGCGTCATGCGCGAAGTGCAGCGCGGGCAAGTCCGTGTAAGGCTTGATCGTCAACAAATTTTCTTCCGCCTGAAATTGCGAATCGAGCGCGGTGTTCTCGTGCGCGAAGCTGTGATAATCACGAAATGCGACGAGCGGGCGAATCTCGAAAAGGATGAGGGACGAAGAATGAAGGATGAAGTCAGTATCGTTGTTCCTTCTCCGAGATTCAGGATCAAGAACACGAAATTCATATTGAACAACTGTCGTGTTTTCGCCGTGAATCATGAAGACGGATTTCTCGATTTCGATTCCTTCAATCCGGTAAGTGAATACGGGGAACGGATCGAGTCGAAACTCGGTCTGATACTCGTAGCCGCGCGGGTGAATGACACCGGGGTATTGATTTGATGACAACTCGAATCGTTGCCCGTCAATGATGAGCGTCTCTTCCAATTTAGAGAGCAGCACGGAGCGTCCGACCGGCGGACGTGTCGCGGCGACGAGCAGGCCGTGATAGCGCCGGGTGTTGAGATTGGTGATTGTTGACGAAGCGAAGCCGCCGAGACCGTTTGTCTCCAGCCACTCGCGCGTCAAGGCGCTCTCAAGCTTCGCGCACGTCTCTTGACCAAAGCGAATCATATTGATCCCGCCCTTCTTTGTGTAGTCCTGACTATTGCAGACCGCGAACCTGTGACCCTCGGCGTGACGCGATGGCTGATCCTTGTCACTCAACTGCGAGAATTTCTGCCGGCCTTTCGCCCGGCGAAAGAGCGGAATAAGCGGCTCAGCTTATGTGATCGGGGCGGCTTAGGGACGAACGACATCTCTCACGAAGCATAATTGTCTCAGAAAGCGGAAGCAACCTGCGTTGAGTTGATGTGTAATTGCGGCGAGCACTAAGCTTGCAGGTTGCTGGCTTTCCTATGTTGATTCACATTATATTGGTCTCCACACGATCATACTCAACCGGCGCGAAATCGAGAGAATTCATCGGTGTTTAGAGCCAGCGCCTTCAGGCGCGAGAGCGTCACCAACTCGTGGCTTCAGCCGTTACTCTGAACTCCGCCAATTATTTGGAAACTTGATTTCCAATGTATTTAGATTGATGGTCGGCCTTACATCTTGAATGTTTGTATTTACCGGTGAATGATAATGCCCTCAATTAACGCACCCTTTTTTCATGATTCCTCGCGCCGCGCGTTCGTCAAGTCGCTGGCGATTGCCGCTGCAGCGACGAATTTTAACCGCGTGGTTGCTCCTGTTGCTGCCGGACAAGCTCGCCGCAATACTATCAAGCTCGGCTTCGACAACTTCTCGGTGCGGGCATTCGAGTGGAAAGCTCCGCAGCTTCTCGACTATGCCGCAACTCTCAAAGTGGATACAGTTTTGTTATCGGACTTAGATGTTTACGAGAGCCACGACGAAGCCTACTTAAAACGGATCAGGTCGAAAGCCTCTGATCTCGGAATTGAAATACACGCCGGAACGGGAAGCATCTGCCCGACATCGAAGACGTTCAATAAACGTTTCGGCACGGCGCAAGAGCATCTTTCGTTGGCAATTCGCGTGGCGAAAACTCTCGGCTCTCCAATCGTGCGCTGCTACCTCGGCGGTGCCGACGACCGTAAATCCGAAGGTGGCATCGAAGCGCGCATTAAAGACACGGTGGAGGTGTGCCGGAGCGTGAGGAGCCGGGCGATTGATGCCGGCGTGAAGATCGCGATTGAAAATCACGCCGGCGACATGCAGGCGTGGGAGCTTGTGACATTGATTGAAGAGGCGGGGCGCGATTACGTCGGCGCGACGCTCGATTCAGGCAATGCAACGTGGACGCTCGAAGACCCCTTAGTGAATTTAGAAATCCTCGGCCCTTACGCCGTAACGACCGGCATCCGCGATAGCGTCGTGTGGGAAGACGCGGACGGCGCGGTGGCGCGGTGGACGGCGATGGGCGAAGGAACGATAGATTTTCAAACTTACATCAAGCGCTTCGCCGAATTGTGCCCCGGCGTGCCCGTGCAGTTGGAAATCATCTCGGAGTTCGCGCGCAGCTTGCCATATCTGAAAAAAGAATTCTGGATGCATTACAGTAAAGCTCGCGCGCCGGAGTTCGCCCGATTCGTCGCGCTGGCGAAACGCGGAAAGCTTGTCGCGCCATTTAAGATTGCCGAAGGCCGCGACAGAAAATTGGCGATGCGGGAGTATCAGCAAGCCGAACTCGAACGCAGCATCAAGTATTGCAGAGAAACTCTCGGCCTCGGTTTGAAGACTTAGCGACGACAAGGTAAATCGGCGAGCGTCATTTACCGAAGAGTCAGTCATCATCGGCGAAGCCCCGAAATAATAAAACTTGGCGAGAGGTCGCCGGTCACTAATCACTGTTTCAGGAGGAGGAAAGTTTATGGACTATCGAAACAACCCGACGCTTCAACCTAATCGGGAAATAATTAATTCGGTATCGGCGATCAAATCGCGGGGCGCGAAGCATCCTTCAGCGTCCGTGCCGCGCCTTGCGGTCGCCCTAATTTTCTGTGCGCTCCTCGGCGGAGCGGCGGCGGCCACGACCATCGGACGACAACAAGCGTCCGCCGGCATCACTAAAGCCTCCGCGTCGCGCAAGGCGAAGCAGTCTCCCCGCACGCCCGCAGAAAAATTCGACGCTAAGCAAGTCGGGCTTCAGCTTTACAGTTTGCGGCGCGAGTTCGCGCAGGATGTTCCCGGCACGCTCGCCAAGGTGCGGCGAATGGGAGTTACAAACATTGAGACTGCCGGAACGTATAACATGCCCGTCGAGAAATTCCGTCAGGAGTTGGACAAAGCGGGACTAAAGCCGGTCAGCGCGCACTTCGGTTACGAGCGTCTGCGCGACGACCTCGACGGAGCCATCAAGGAAGCTAAAACTTTGGGAGTGAGTTACGTCGCCACCGCATGGATTCCGCATAAAAAGGCTTTCACCATCGAAGAGTGCCAGCGCGCAATCGGCGACTTCAATTCATGGGGTGAGAAGCTGAAAGCGAACGGGTTGCAGTTCGCCTATCACATCCACGGTTATGAGTTCGCCACTCACGGCGGCGGGACGCTCTTCGATCATCTCGCGGCGGAGACGAAACCGGAATATGTGTCGTTTGAGATGGACGTTTTCTGGGTGGTACACGGAGGCGCCGATCCTATAAAGCTCATGCAGAAATACCCCAACCGCTTCGCGCTCACGCACCTCAAGGACATGCGCAAAGGGACGCCCACCGGCCTCACATCAGGCCACGCGCCGAACGAGACGAATGTTCCGCTCGGCACCGGACAGATTGATTTCCCCGCGCTGTTGCGTGAGTCGCAAAAGATTGGCGTGAAGCATCATTTCATCGAGGATGAAAGCGTCGGTGCGGAGCAGCAGATTCCTCAGAGCTTACGTTATCTTCAGCAGGTGAAGTTTTGAGTTTGAGCGGTTGATGTGATCAAGCCGGGGATAAAAACTAAATCGCCGCAAGGGCACGCGGCGGGCGCAGAAACAATCGTGATGAAGCGAAGGCGGCAGTTTGAACTTTACCGATTTGTCTGTGCCCGCCGCGTGCCCTGCGGTCAGATCAAAGCATCAACACTTAATCAGCAAAACTCGCCGCTACTCTCTCGCTTTCCTGCGCCGCACCGAGACACGCAAAGACTTCGCGGTAAAACTCCGGGTGTGATTGCCACGTCTGTCCGGTAATGATCCTGCCGTCGCGCACGGCTTGCTCGGTGCTGTAGGTTCCGCCGCCGGCTTCGATCTCATAGCGAATGTGCTCATAAGCCGTCAGACAATTTCCCTTTGCCAGCCCGGCGCTGATTAAGACCTGTATGCCGTGACAAATGGCGAGCACCCATTTGCCCGCCGCGTGAAAATCTTTAACGATTGAAAGCAGGCGGGCATTGTTGCGGAGGTACTCAGGCGCGCGACCGCCGATAATTAAAATGGCTTCGTAGTCGCCGACCACAACCTCTTCAAAAGTGAGTTGTGATTCCATCTTGTAGCCGGGGCGCTCGATGTACGTGTCCCAGCCCGGCTCGAAGTCGTGAATCACAAGATTGAGCCAGCGCTTGCTCGGCGCGGCGATCACCGGCTCATACCCGGCTTCGAGAAAGCGATGATAGGCGTAAAGCGTCTCGTAGCTTTCGCCAGCGTCGCCCGTTACGACCAGAATTTTTTTACTCATCAGTTAATCCCCCGCATAAAACTTATCGGTTTTGCCGGTACCCATCTAATTATTCAAACGTGGCAAGTTTATATTAAATGCTTGGCTGCTGCGCAAACTAAAATTTCGCGCGGCACGTTGGCATCAGTTTTACCAAACAATGTCTTTGCGCATTCACTCGCATCATCGGCATTGGGAAATCGGTAGAAGCGATTCAGCGATTGAGGCCCCGTCAAATTTTATTTGCTTGTGGAGTTGCATTCGCGGCGGTTCCTATGCTAGTTTGCCCAACAGGTGAGCAAGAGGGCACATCTTATTGATCTCATGTAACTGAGAGTTGCAGTATCATCAGCAATAATTTGTTTGACATAAGTGCTGCAATAGATTGGGCAACGGATGAAACGCCTGTTTTATCCTATCCTCGCAATCCTGTTTTGAAATCCAATTAAATTTCGCGGCAGCCGAAAACGCGAGCAACGGATGAGTCATCTGGTTCATCTGATGCCGACGCGCCGTTAATCGCGGAAGCCAACAAATTATGGGGTTGAGCGCTCAGGAGTTTATCGAGTGAGCGTTGAACCGCCCGCAGACGGTGTTTCTAAGTGCGGTCTGCGGTTGAGGCGAGGTCTTTGACAATCGAATAGTGACGATCAATGTGCCCCACTTTAGTCTTTGGCGGGCGCATGTCGCTGACTTGTTCCGCCCAGTGTCACTAGCTAGTTTGACCAGTTAGTGCACTAGGTTGTTAACCAGTAAAGCGACGTGGCGCTCCACGAGGGAGAAGGGTGGGGCGGCGTAGAAGAAAGTAAGTAAGAGAGGCAAAGCAAGCTGTATAAGCGCCGAAAGTAGCATTGTGCCAGCGCACCATCACCAACCTTGCTTTATTAAGGGGGGCGGTGGCGCTTGGCGAGTAAATTTTACGGTCAAGCTACGAAGGGCAGACGGTGGATGCCTTGGCACATCGAGGCGATGAAGGACGTGGCAAGCTGCGATAAGCGGCGGAGAGGGGCAAGCACCCTGTGACCCGCCGATTTCCGAATGGGGGAACCCACACGAGCACTACTCGTGGACTCCCGCCTGAATAAAATAGGGCGCGGAGAGCTAACTCAGGGAAGTGAACCATCTCAGTACCTGAAGGAAAAGAAAACAACAGTGATTCCGTTAGTAGCGGCGAGCGAAGGCGGACGAGCCTAAACCGTCAGAACGAAAGTTGTGGCGGGGTCGTGGGATCAAAGTTAAGGGTTACAAAAGTTCAGGTTAGTCGAACGGTCTGGAAAGTCCGATCAGAGAGCGTGATAATCGCGTAGACGAAAACCTCAGAACTCCCTGTTATGCTTTGACACCCGAGTAATGCGGGACACGAGGAATCCTGCATGAATTTGCCGGGACCATCCGGTAAGGCTAAATACTCCGATGTGACCGATAGTGAACCAGTACCGTGAGGGAAAGGTGAAAAGAACCCCGGTGAGGGGAGTGAAATAGTACCTGAAACCGTCTGCTTACAAGCAGTGGGAGGCCAAAGATTCGTTCTGGCTGACCGCGTGCCTTTTGCATAATGAGCCGGCTAGTGAATGTCACAGGCAAGGTTAAGCCGCATGGCGAAGCCGAAGCGAAAGCGAGTCTTAATAGGGCGAATTTAGTCTGTGGTATTCGGACGTGAAGCGAGATGATCTAGGCATGGCCAGGATGAAGCCGCGGTAACACGCGGTGGAGGTCCGAACCAGTTTGGGTTGAAAACCATTTGGATGAGCTGTGCCTAGGGGTGAAAGGCTAATCAAATCTCGTGATAGCTCGTTCTCGCCGAAATAGCTTTAGGGCTAGCCTCGGATGAATACTTCTGGTGGTAAAGCACTGACTGGGCTAGGGGCCTCACAAGGTTACCGAACCCAATCAAACTCTGAATGCCAGAAAGTCATATCCGGGAGTCAGACTACGGGTGCTAAGATTCGTGGTCGAGAGGGAAACAGCCCAGACCGACAGCTAAGGTCCCGAAGTCGTGGTTAAGTGGGAAAGGAAGTGAGGAAGCACTGACAGCGGGGAGGTTGGCTTAGAAGCAGCCATCCTTTAAAGAAAGCGTAATAGCTCACCCGTCAAGCGGCCTCGCGCCGACAATATAACGGGGCTCAAACCACGCACCGAAGCTTCGGATGATGAATAGTCATGGTAGGCGAGCATTCTGTAAGCTTAGAAGCAAGAGTGAAAACCTTGTTGGAGCGATCAGAAAAGACTCTGTCGGCATAAGTAGCGATAACGCGGGTGAGAACCCCGCGCGCCGTAAACCTAAGGTTTCCTGAGTAAAGTTAATCTGCTCAGGGTGAGTCGGTACCTAAGGCGAGGCCGAAAGGCGTAGTCGATGGAAATCCGGTTAAAATTCCGGAACCAGTCTGTGGTGCTGTGGGAGGACGCAGTCGGGTAGGCAAGACCGGTGATGGACGTTCCGGTTGAGACTCCATAGCCCGTCACTCAGGCAAATCCGGGTGACATCAGGGTAAAGGAGTGGACGACAGTACGCCGTAACAGGCGGAAAAAAGTTGCCGACCCCAGCTGCCAAGAAAAGTCTCGTTCGGCATAACCACGTGACTGACCGTACCGCAAACCGACACAGGTAGGTGGGGTGAGAATCCTCAGGCGCTTGTGAGAACTCTCGTTCAGGAACTCGGCAAAATATACCCGTAACTTCGGGAGAAGGGTAGCCCCGTTCACCAAGAGCGGGGTCGCAGAGAAATGTCCCAGGCGACTGTTTACTAAAAACACAGGTCTCCGCAAAGTCGTGAAGACGACGTATGGGGGCTGACGCCTGCCCAATGCTGGAAGGTTAAGAGGAGCGGTTAGGGGGCAACCCCGAAGC
>JACDEG010000763.1 GCA_013816505.1 Pyrinomonadaceae bacterium
GACGAGGGTGGTGCGAATATCATCGAACCAGACTAAAACCTGCGGGAAATAGGCTTTCAGCAGCGCGGTCATGCGGTTGCTGATGCGTGTCCGGTCGTTAATCAGGCGGCGTCGATGCTCGACCAAGAGCTGGAGCGTTCTCGTCTTCTCATCATCTGGGAGCCATGCCTTGAGACGATCCCGATGATGAATCAACAACTCAACCAGGTACTGGGCATCACGAGGATCGTCTTTCGCCCGGCTAGGAGAAAAAGCTTCACGATATCTGGCGAGAGTGGTTCGGTTAATCGGATAGAGGATAAGGAAGTCGTACTTCAACAGAGCATAGATGAGTGGGCCACGAGATTGCTCCAGGCAAACGGCAATCTGCTGACCGGCAAAGCGAGTGCGCAACGAGATAGCCCACTCATCAAGAGTTTCTGGTGAATGCTTGAGGACTAAGCATTCTTTCTTGCCGGTCACGGCATCAACGAGACAGACGTCATGTTTTTGATCAGACCAGTCGATTGAGATGTAAGCAGCGAAGCGTTCCATAAACCTCTCCTTATATATAGGACATGAAGATCATTGGTTCGCTGGAACATGCGCGCTTCGGCTCTGCGAAGTCGTTATAGTAGAGTCGTGCTCTGAAACGTCATCTGAGTATTCGTTGATGAGCGAAGCAGCAGTGGGTGTGCGAAGAAGTTGTTATAAGCGTCTGGATCACGCTACCGCATGCAGATTCGTCACACCCACCTGCATGTTCCAAGTTCTTCTCTAAACCTATGACGTAAGCAAGGCGCCTGTCTAAGGCTGTAAGAAGAAATTGAACCTGGAACACCTATAACGCCATGCACCCGACCGCGAATAGCGTAGCTTTCATCCGCGAGACTTGCTTCAATTCGGCGGTTCGTCGCGGCGGGTGATGCCGGGCGTTAGGCATCTTTCTTTGGCGTAACGGGAGAACGATATCCGCGCAATATCATTCATTCTTCTTCTATGCTTGCTTTTGTGTCTCGGTGTGCCTTTATCGGGACAGCAGACTTCTAAATCTGAGTCTTGGATTATTCGTGGGCGCTTTAGCGGTATCCCTTCGGCAAAATGGCGTGACGTGAATAATCAGCCTTAGCTACGATGGCCTCCGAAGTAAGATTCTCTTTCGGAGGTAGCTCTCATGGATTCGCCGGTTGCCGTTGATTTACCCGATCTCACATCTCAACTCGACCAGTGGCGTCAGTCGCACCGTAAACGTGCGCGCATCCCTGATCACTTTTATAAGAGCGCCGTCTCCTTGCTCGACCGTTATTCCGTTGCGGCTATCTGCAGAGAGACGCGCCTGCGTCCAGCTTCGCTGAGAAAGCAAGCCGCTCCAGCGCGCGTCATGTCGAGCTCGTTGAGCGACTCCGCGCCGCCACGGGATTCCTTCCTCAAACTGGGCGCCGCTGATTTGGTGTCGCCTCCGTTTCCACCCGCCGCAGGGCGGCCCGCGCCCGCCGCCGCACATGGCTCGTCTTCGCGTTTACTCTTCGAGCGTGCTGATGGCGCGCGCTTGACGCTTCATCTATCCTCACCGGATTCGGCACATCTCGAAGCCTTGTGCCTCAGTTTGCTGCGCTCGTGAATAAGTGATGATTCAACTCCCCCCACAACTCTCCATCATGCTCGCCTATGAGCCAGTGGATTTTCGCAAAGGTATTGATACGCTCGCCGCGCTGTGCCTCAACCGCCTCAACTGTGACCCGTTCTCCGGCACCGTCTTTCTGTTTCGCAACCGGCGCGCGACCGCCCTCAAACTGCTGATCTACGACGGACAAGGCTTCTGGCTGTGCCTCAAACGTTTCTCGAAAGGGCACCTCGCGTGGTGGCCGAAGTCTTCGGGTGCGCCGCTGCATCCTTTGGCCGCCCATCAACTCTCGGTGCTGTTGATGAACGGGCATCCCGATCTCGCACGCTTTCAAGAGCCGTGGCGCAGACTTCCCTCCGACGCTCGCACCTTTGCGCTTACGCCGCCTGCTCTCGCACCTGTGGCGGCGCAAACTTCCACGGCAACCACGGTGTCGGGTCGCGTCCCACCGCTCGTTGGTTGCTGACTACCGCCAGCAGATACTCCCACACATTGACGTGGTTCAATCGACATGTCTCGATCACACTCATTAAGACATCGCCTGTGGCCGCCCCGCGCTCCGTTTTATAGAAGAGAGAGTTCTTTCTGTTGAGCACCGCCAACTTCAACGCTCTCTCGCAGATATTGTTATCGAGCGGTGCGCCTTCCACCGTGAGGAATTTCGTCAAGC
>JACDEG010000764.1 GCA_013816505.1 Pyrinomonadaceae bacterium
GGCTATGCCCGCCGGTTTGTCTTGAGACGGCGGGCATAGCCGCCTCTAAACGGGCGTTGAAAAGGTGACAGAGCCTTAGTTGATTGACGACGTGCGGCTAAATCGTCCGGCTTCCGGGTTTGACGACCGGGATGCCGAGCGCGCAGGCGGGGCAGTCAGCGGGGGCGATTGCCGGAACGTCGAGTGTCGCTAGTGCAATGCGCGGCACGCCGGTATCAGCGCGACCTCCGGAGCGGTCGATGATCGAGGCCGCGCCAACAACGCGGGCCCCGGCGGCGCTAACCGTGTCGATGGTTTCGCGCGTCGAGCCGCCGGTGGTAATCACGTCTTCGACGACGACGACGCTTTCGCCGGGCCGAAGGGTGAAGCCGCGCCGAAGCGTCATCCGCCCCTGCTCGCGCTCCGTCCACATCGACCTCGCGCCGAGCGCCCGCGCGACCTCGAACCCGATCACGATTCCGCCGATGGCCGGGGCGACGACGGTCTCGATCTGTTGCCCGGCGAAACGCTCGGCCAGCGCGCGTCCCATCGCCTCGGCCTCCGCCGGATGTTGCAAGACAAGCGCGCACTGTAAGTAGCTCGTGCTGTGCAACCCGCTGGTCAGCACGAAATGGCCTTCGAGCAAGGCGCCGGTGCGCCGGAACCGTTCAATGACTTCCTCGGATCGCATCACAATCTTGCCTTTCCGTGCTGTGTACGACAGAATGCGAAGTGATGGAGAACTTTCGCAACCTCATCTCTGATTCGCCTCTCGTCGAGGAAACGATAGAGATGCTTCGACTCAATGGCGGCCGCTCGCCCGTCAACGCCATCGCCGACATCGTGCTGCAACTTCCCGACCTTGATCCAATGACGGCCGCGCCAATCATTTCTGAATTGATTAGAGACGATTGGCGGATGCGCATCATTGATGACTACGAGGTTGAGTTGGTGTGTCAGGATGCCGAGTGCAAGCTGCTCGACGAAACCGATTTCGTGGTCGTCGATGTCGAGACCACCGGCCCGAAAGTCCCGCTCGGCCGGATCACCGAGATTGGCGCATACCGCATCAGCCGGGGGCGTATCGTCGCCGAGTTCCAGACACTGGTCAACCCACAGACATCAATCCCGCCGTTCATCGTGCAACTGACCGGCATTACCGAAGCGATGGTCAGACAGGCCCCGCTGTTCCGCGAGGTCGCCGCCGATTGGTTGCGCTTCGCCGACACCGCCGTGCTGGTCGCGCACAACGCTCCGTTTGACGTGCGATTCATTAACTGTGAACTTGCGCGCGTCTTTCCCGGACGCCGGATGTCAAACCCGCAACTGTGTACCGTCGCGCTGTCACGTCGCATCGTCCCGGAGTTGGTCAATCACCGTCTGCACACGCTCGCCGATCACTTCTCGATTTTGATCCACGACCGACACCGCGCTGCCGGCGACGCCCGCGCGACCGCTGAAGTTTTCATTCGCATGCTGCGACTTCTCCGGCAGCACGGCGTTCGTCGCCTCTCCGATGCGCGCCGCTTCACGCTCAAAAATCCGCAACGGGAAGCCAGCCTCGCGCGTAGTTGAATCTGAGCTTGCTGAACGATCAACCGCCCACTTCCGCCCTTCGCCTCTGCCACAAGTTACGCCCGACGAACCCGACGACAATCAGCGCGGCGAGCGCGATACCGACGACCGGGTAGTACTCCGCCAGCAAATCCTTCGCACGCGCGCCATACTTGACGGCGACGAAGCCTTCGAAAAGGAAACGGAAGGCTCGGCCCACGGCGACCGCCGCCGCGAATCGCCACACGCTGAGGTGGAAAACGCCCGCCGTGATGACGAATAGTTTGAAGGGGAACGGCGGCGGCAGCACCGACGCGACCAGCACCGACAGCACGTCGTAACGGTCGACCAATTGTTTGACGCGCGCCTGCTTCTCCGCCGAAAAGCGTTCGAGGGCGCGGCGACCGGCGCGACGCGAAAAGTAATACAGGATGACGCAGCCCGCCACCGAGCCGAGCGTCGCTGCCATCGCGTACAGCGGCATCCACGCGGGGCGCGCCGCGGAGAGCAATAGCATCACCGCGTCGGGGCCGCCGGGCAGCGGAATCAGCGCCGAATCAAGCAGCGCGATGGCGAAGATGCCAAACGGTCCGAAGGCCACCAGATATTCGGAGACGTAGTTAAGGCCGTTCGTGATCTTACGTAGAAGCCATTTCACTTTCGGTCAGCGTCCCCCAAGATTTTGTCATCTTCAACGCCCGTTTAGAGGCGGGCTCTGCCCGCCGTCTCAAGTTGAAC
>JACDEG010000765.1 GCA_013816505.1 Pyrinomonadaceae bacterium
TGGTCGCAGGCGCGCTACCAGCGACACATTGAAAACTATTACCTGCATCACGCGAAGGAAGTCGTTGACGCGCTCGACCGCGTGGTGCGCGAAGAAAAGATTAAGCACGTCATCCTCGCTGGTGATGAAGTCATCTTGCCGGTTTTGCAGGAACAGTTTCCGCCACACTTGAGCGAGCGGGTGATAGATGTGCTGCGCCTCGACATCACGACGCCGGAGCATGAAATAGCACGCCAGACGCTCGCAGCCTTGCGCGAACATGACGCGCAAAGCGACAAAGAAAAAGCCGAACGCTTGCTCGATGAGTATCGCGCCGGTGGTCTCGCCGTCGCAGGCTTGCATGACACGCTCGCGGCTTTATCCAACGGGCAAGTTGACGAGTTGTATGTGAGCGCGTCGCTTGAAGAGATACATGCCGACATGGAGGAAGTCGGCAAACATCTCGTTCCGCACCTGCCAACCGAGACAGCGGCGAACGGTGGCGACAGCAATTCGACGCTCGCAGTCAAAGTCGCCGACGAACTCGTGACGCGCGCACGCCAGACCGGAGCGGGCATCACCTTTATCGAAGACGCCACGCTGTTAGCCGACATCGGCGGCATCGGCGCGACGTTGCGCTATCAAATTTGAACGAACTAAGGAGCAAAGGAGAAAGAGAAATGAGAAAATTTCTGATACGAACAACCTGCGGGCTGATGCTCGCCTTCGCCATGATTTTCGCGGGAGCGCCTTTTGCCCCGGCATCCGCCGCCATTGCCCCGCGTGCAACAGCACAACGGGACCGTTTCATCGTCCCGGACAACACCCTGCTCGAAGCGACGCTCAACACGCGCTTGAACGCCGGAAACGTGCGCGACGGGAAACGCTTCACGATGACCGTAACGAGTCCGAACGAATATCGCGGCGCGAGGGTCGAAGGCTACGTCTCGCAAGTGCAGCGTTCGGGGCGCGTGCGCGGCACCAGCGAGATGACCTTGAATTTCGACCGCATACGTCTGAACGGTCGCACCTACGACTTCGCGGGCAGCGTTGAAAGCGCACGCACGACGCGCGGCGAACAGATTGATGTTGACCGCGAAGGCGGCGTGCAGGAAGAGAGCCAGACCGAGCGCACGGTCGGACGCACGACAGTCGGCGCGGTTGCCGGAACGGTCATCGGCGCGATTGCCGGAGGGGGCAGCGGTGCGGCGAAAGGCGCAATCATCGGCGGCGGACTCGGCGCCGGATCAGTGCTGGCGCAAGGACGCCGCAATCTGGATTTGCGCGCGGGCACGCGCATGACGATCCGCGCCAGCGCGCCGCGTTAAACAGCGAACCGCAATAGCGCGCATTGCATCGTGCGTCATTGTCATTGGTTCTTATCACGCCCGGACGGGCGCGTTCCTCAGAGCGACTCGCGCCCGTTCTCGGCTTCACTCGAATGGCGCTGCTTTCGGTTGAAGCGGTCATGGAGAAGTTAGACGACAAACGAACGCCGCCGCTCACGGATGAGGAACTGGACGACCTATTCGTTCTGAGAAGAAACCGTGCGGTCGTAAACCTGCTGCGCGACGAAGAAGCGGCGACCGACGATCTCGCGGAGGGGCGTCGCTGCATCAGCAATCCCGGCGGCAAAGCGAAGCGGCGCATATCCGTCGGGTTGTATGAAATTTTAGAAGCGCAAGAGGCGGAATCTCTGCTCGAATTCATCAGCAAGCGCGAATGGAACTTGAAAATTGCGCTTTCAGTCCGCGACATGGTTTACACTTACAAGCCTTCATGTTTCGCCAAACTTTTCATCGCCGGTGTTTTGTGGCTGATCGCATTGAAATTCATGCCGCTCTCGGAGCAGGCAATCCAACTGTTGTTCTGGAGCGCGGCGACTACGGCGACGGCGCTTCCATTCCTCGCGCTTGAAGAACTTATGCGGGCGCGGCGCGTCCGTCGCCGCGACGAGCTGGCGCGACAAACACAACTCTCAAACCGGCGTCAGCCGCAATACCTCTGGATGAGAAATGAAGCTACGCGGGCAGGGCGAGGCAGCGAGTGCTTCGCGGAATGCGCGAAGCACTCGCTGCCTTCGTGAAGATTTAAGCGCCTTTCCCTTGCGCTTGGTGCGGTTGCTCTTGCGCTGTATGGTGCGGCGCGCAGACCGCCTTGAATGTCTCCAAAATGGCGGCGGCTGAAAGTTCTTTAGATTTGTCCGCGCCCGATTCGGCGTGAAGCACGATGTCGCTGAGCGACAGAATGCCTTGCAATCGTCCTTCGCGGTCAACTACGGGT
>JACDEG010000322.1 GCA_013816505.1 Pyrinomonadaceae bacterium
CGAAAGCCATCAAAATCAATTGGCAGTTCTCAATCGAGTCAGCCAGAACCAAGTTGAATAGACATTATCAGCAGGTCAACACTGAGAACGCAGATTATCAAAAAACTTAATTTCCAATGTACTTAATGAGTTCAGTCAAACACAATAAACCGACCATGCTTGACTCGTTCAGCCCCTCTCGATTGGAGGCGAAGGGATTTCCCGCGCCAAGCGAAGGTTTCATCGTCACGCATCTGCTGATCGTTGCCGACCAAGCGCGTTCGCGTGATTATTACAGCCATGTGCTGGGCGGTAAAGTTATTCGTGAACGTGACCCGGCGGTGGTCCGTCTTGGCAATAGTTGGGTCGTTATTAACTCCGGCGGCGTGCCGACCGACGACAAACCGGATGTCATTGCCGCGCCGCCGGAGAGTTCGCACGTCCTGACGAGCGGCTTAAACATTCGCGTGGCGGACGTCGGGGCGATCTACGAAGAATGGAAAGGGCGTGGGGCTGAATTCATTACCGAGCCGAAAGACCACGGGAGTGAAATCCGCTGTTACATTCGAGACCCGGACGGACATTTAATCGAAGTCGGGCAGTCAACCGGGATACTCCATCAACCATAACCCAATTGCGGCGTGTGGCTGCACCTCAACTAATGAATCGTAGAGAGGAACTAAACCCATGCTGCGTTTTGCCATCATTGATGCTCCTTCCATCTTAGGACTCAAACCAACAGGAGTTGAGCAGCTTCCCGAAGCACTGAAAGCAGCCGGTTTACAGGCGGGTCTCAACGCGGAGTACGCCGGTCTCGTGACATCGCCGCCTTATAACTCCGAACGTGACCCTGAAACGCTGCTGCTGAACCCCACCGAACTTCGAACTTACGCGCAACAGCTTGCCGAAGCTGTGACCAGGGTGTTGCAACAAGGCAAGTTCCCCGTCGTGCTGGGTGGTGATTGTAGTAATTTGATCGGCTGCGCGTTAGCCTTGCGGCGTGTGGGTAGGTTCGGCCTGGTCTTCCTTGACGGACACGCCGACTTTGACCAACCTGATGCCGAGCCGAACGGTGAAGTCGCTTCGATGGATTTGGCAATCGTCTCCGGGAGAGGTCCCGACATGCTGACTGATATTGACGGACTTAAACCGCTCATGCGCGAAGAAGACATCGTGTTGTTTGGTTATCGTGATGCCGACCAACAAAGGGAATATGGTAGCCAAGATGTTCGGGCGACGGCAATCCACGCTTTCGACCTTGAGCGAGTGCGTTCGATGGGAATCGCGGCTGCCATCAATCAAGCCGTTGAAATATTACGAAAGAATCACCTCAAAAAATTCTGGATTCATCTTGATGCCGATGTGTTGGACGATGCCATTATGCCCGCAGTGGACTATCGTTTGGTGGGCGGATTGAGTTTGGATGAATTGAGCACGGCGTTAAAGGTTCTGATGACATCGAGTCAGGCTGTCGGAATAAACATTGGCATCTTCAACCCGCGTCTTGACACAGATGGTTCAATCGCTCGGCGTCTCACTGCGACTTTAATTGCAGGGCTGTCACCATAAGATGAACGCTCCGTGTTGGGGATGTGTTTAGTTGCTATGTGTCCCGGCTCGTCGGAAAGGCTTATCAGCAGCTTAGAAACTTTATCTAAGGAGAAAAACCATGTCAGATGATATCGAAAGCGGCGAAACAACCAATGCCTTGAGGGTGGGAAATCGTCAACTCGGCGCGACTTTAACAAATGTTGGAATCGGCGTTTTGCGTTACGGACTGGCGGCAATATTGCTTTACTACGGTGCGTTCAAGTTTACCGAAGTTGAAGCTAAAGCGATTGAACCGCTGGTGGCGAACAGCCCGCTCATGTTTTGGTTGTACTCGATGATGAGCGTGCAAGCGGTGTCAATCTTGATCGGAGTCACTGAAATCATTGTCGCGTTGTTGATTTTGTTACGTCCTTTCGCGCCCCGACTATCGGCCATCGGGAGTCTCGGCGCAATAGTGATGACGTTCATCACATTGAGTTTTCTGTTTAGTACGCCAGGGGCGTGGACGAGTGTTGCCGGCTTTCCGCTACCGGTGGCGTCGGCAGTCGGAGGATTTTTAATCAAAGACGTTTTCCTCTTAGGGGCGGCAATCGTCACGGCGGGCGAAGCTATTGAACGCGCTTTCAACCGTCCGAAAATTCGAGTTTGATTGTTGTGTGAGGAAAGAATTATGTCTCAACGGTTTGACGGGAAAGTGGTGCACATCAGCAGTTCCGTGATCGAGCCGAATGGGTCGAACAGCCACGTGCTCATCGTCGATGTAGGTGATCATGCACCCTGCATAAAATTGAACATATGCGACAAACTCCAAGCTGGCCGGCCCGTGTAAGCGCTGGAAGCGCCGAAGGCTTGCATACAACGCCACCCTCCGCCGCGGGAGAAGCCCATGAGCGCGATGCGCTCCGGGTCGATACGCGGATGCGTGGCTAGCAAACTTAGGGCGCGATAAGAATCGACGATCATGGCTAACGAACTCGGAACCGCGCCCGACTCGAACGGTGGCGCGATGCCGCGTCCCCTGCAACTATCCAAGACGAACGTGGCGACGCCAAGGCTGTTAAGCTCCTCCGCCCACCGTTCCTCGCGAGGCCCGACCCCCACCGTCCCGGGCACGAGTACCAAAGCCGTCACGCGACCCGTTAGGCGCTGAGCAAATCGGAGATCCCCCAGATCGACGCTGTGGCGCCCGCCATTTCTCCCTTGAGGAACTGTGAATCATTCAGCGTGATCGTCTCGAAGGCAATGCGACCTGTTTGCCCGGCGGTCAGCGTGGTGCTCGGAGTGATCTGCGCACGTGCCACACCGTGCGTGATGACCAGCACGGCCATCACCGCGAGCAAACGAACAGCGCGCTGGCGCCGATAATCAGCTGCAACCGGTTGTTCTGCCACCCGTCTGTGGAATGAGGCTGCTTGCTTGTACGCCTTTACAACCATCCGGGCGCGGAGGAGCCAAGTTGTCCGCCTGACGCGGATGAACTTCGAATCAGAACATCGTCTTGCCGGAAGCTAATAGGCTGTAAACCTCCTCAGCATGGTGTTTATGAAACGCTTCAGGGAAGTTCTTTCCTGCTCAAAGGGATTTTCCCAACAACTGCGTTGAGGGTTTTTGCCCTGCCAACTGCCCGCCATCAGCAATGAATACCTGCCCGGTGATGAAAGCACTTTCGTCGCTCGCGAGGAAGAGGAAAATAGGCGGGATGTCTTGGACTGTGCCAGGGCGGTTCATTGGAATATAACGATCAACAAAGGAGTGGACAAACTCAGGGCTGTCAATCTCCATAGACATCGGCGTCACGAGGTAGCCGGGACAAACCGCGTTGGCTCGGATGTTGAGGTGCGCCAACTCAACAGCCATCGTCTTGGTGAGCAAGATGATTCCCGCTTTGCTCGCATTATAATGTGCATAGCCGAACTCAGCATCCAGGCCGTTCTTGCTCGACATGTTGGCCACTACGCCTCGTTTGCGACGAGCCATGTGGCGGCAAACAGCTTGCGCCACAAAGAACATCCCGGTTAGGTTGATGTCAATAACCCGCCGCCACTCAGCTTCTTCAATCTTCAGGAAAGGAGTTTCATGAGCTATGCCCGCATTGTTGATCAACACATCAACGGGCGCAATCTGCTCCGCCGCTCCTACCGCCCGCTCCACCTCGTCTCTTTTTGAAACGTCAGTCAGATCGACGTTCACCTTGATACCAGAATGTTTCAGTTGCTCCTCGGCATCTCTTAAAGAGTCTTCTACGTAGTCAAGGATCATCAAGGTCGCACCCTCTAAACCGAACTGTTTAGAGATCTCCAACCCGAGACCTCTTCCCCCACCGGTAACCAAAACATGTTTGTCTCTGAATCTCTCGCCCATCGCTCCCCCTGATACTTCTCCACTGCCCCGACATCCGAACTCATAGCGAACGCACATTGATGTTTCTGAAAGCCGAGTACATGAAAGAACTCATACTGCTTAGCAAACAGCCTCTTCCCCATCAGCGAGCGAAGCGGCAGAACGCTGAGCATAAGCTGCGGCCTGAGACCGCCGAAGATGAAATTCAAACTGAGTGGCGGTCAGCTTCATGCCTTTGTTAGATTTTTGCACCCATCATTCAGCTTCCTCTAACGCGTTTTACTTCTCCGCCATTCACTTCATTTCACTAGGCTACTCAACTTCCTGGCCGCTTACGTTTCAACTTCCGTCAGTAAGCTTGGCCGCAAGCACATCGGCCCGCTCAATTTCTAGTTGCGCAAACAACTCCGACGCTTTCTCTTTCAGGGCTGCCGCAACTTTCCCCACAAGATGAGATTGTCGGCCAGCCTCGTCAGCAAAGGCATCAAAAATACCAAACGTCGTTGGTCCTAAACGAAGCGCATACCACACGGTCGTATCTGGCTCCTCTTCAACAAGTGACAGTCCTCCCCGAAGGAAACTTTCCACCTCTGCCTCTTTGCCGGGCTTGGCTTCCAGCCTCACGAGCAATCCAACTTTAACCATGATTTATTCTCCTTCCATTATTGCGCTTCATGCCACCACCGACATCTCGTCAGTTCAAAAATTTAACGCTGCGATTCAGATGCTGTACAAGAGCGGAGCGATTGGGCAGTCATCTGAATCGCAGCGTTAGCCCGCCGATGGGTGTAACGATCCAACGTTGGTATGCGGATTAACTTTCATGTCTGTGCTCCACAGCATCGGTTATAGCTTGGTAAACGTTAGGTGGATGTTCAGATAAACGATTACAAAGATAAAGATACCATTCCCGACCATAGGGCAAATAGACGCGAGTACGGTAGCCCCGTTCATGTATATTCTGTAAAAGATTGGGGGTAACACCCTTCAGCAATTCAAACTCAACGTTCTTTTGCTTAATCTTTCGCTCTTGAATGAACTCGTGCGCGTGATTGAGGATAGATTCATCGTGCGTCGCTATAGAGCACAAGTGACCAGCCTTCAGAAGCGACTCCATCAAGCGGCAATAAGCTGTGTCAAGCTCTGCGCCGCGCGACACTGCAAGATGCTTGGGTACATCAAAGGCTCCCTTCACCAAGCGAATTTTACCGGAATATTTTACAACTGCTCTAAGATCATCCGGCGTTCGATACAAATATGCCTGTAAGGTTATCCCGACATTATCAAAGTGTTCGCAAAGTCTGCGATAAATATCCAGAATCAAGGACGTGCGGTCTGTCCCTTCCATGCTTATCATCATTTCAAGACCGACCTTATGTGTTGCTTCAGCTAGGACGTGAGCATTCTTGTATCCCAATTCCGCATCCACCACCATACCAATGTGAGACAAATCTAAAGAGACTGAGGAATCAAGATCCTCTTTCGCTATTACCTGAATAACTTCAAGGAACTCTTGTTTCGCCTGCTCCGCCATCGAAGCGTTACGAGTGCTTTCACCCATATAGTCAATTGTGCTAGCAAGCCCTTGTTGGGTTAGAGATTTTGCAACCTCCACACATTGAGCCAGAGTTTCACCACCGATAAAACGCATAGCCGCGCCTAAAAGGGTTTGATATAACGGTTGATGTTGCAGGATGTAGGCTTTGATGTCTTCGTTAAGAGCAATACGCCGTAATGCGGCAGCCGCTCCAAGTTCCGTTTTAATATATAATCCCTATAACGCTGGACTTCAGCCGCGCCGAGCGAGCAGCACACACCCTGACCGCAAAGAAGAACGATGAACAGCACGCTATCGAGGCGTCGGCTGCAAGGACTTGTTAGATTCGGCCTTGCGACGAAACTCGAGCGATTTGATGACTTCTTGCTGCTTACCTTTATACCCTTCAAGTTCATTAAACCTCGATATAAAAGTCACAAACGTCAACTCAAGTTCCATTGAAGTTATATACACATCAAAGCGAATTGCCTCTTTGTTCTTAGCTCTTACCTCATAAGATAGGAAAATCCACTGTCTACCTCCGCAATCAATTATTTCTTGTTTGAGCCACTTCAAATTCGGAAATCGAAGCTCCGTGAAACCTATCGCTGTTTTCTTATATCCCTCAACGTCTTCTGGTGTAAGTTGAATGCGAGGTACAAAAACTTCCAAAGAAGCTGTTTTAGATTCATTAGTGTATGCGTATCTCGGAACTTCATCGTTACGGGATACTAATTTGAACCCGCTTGGTAGTATAAACCTTAGTTCATCCTTACCAATGGGCATGGTCTCTTGAGCTTGCGCTAAAGAGAAACAAAGACAGATGATAGCTGCGGCGAGAAATGATTTAAGTTTCATATATACGAATGAATCTAACTTTGAATTCAACCTCGAAGCGGCGGTATTCCCCGCTTCATGACTCCAAATCGAGTCTTTGACCATCCTTCTTTAACAGTATCGACATCCCTTCTGTCGCGGCCACGCCGCGACCCTCACCCTGCTGAACATTTAGTCTACCAGATCACACTGAAGGGTACGAGATCAACTTTTTCATCGAAGTGAGGGTGGCAGATTTTGCCGAAACTACTCGAACAGACCCGCGAACTGATGCGCCAGCGCCACTATTCTTTGCGCACCGAAGCGACTTAACTTAGCCGTCCGCATCCCGTGCTGTTGAAGTTTCTCGAAGGGAGAACCGGCTTCGATGGCCTGATGCTAGTGGGTGTCGCCGACGAGGAGCACCTTGTCGGCGGATCCGATGCGCTCAAAGAAGTTATGCAAGTTGCGGGTACTCGCTAAGGAGCTTTCATCTAACTCACAGAAAGTGTGCTTCGGATGAGTCCGATAAACTTCCTAACCCTGACCATAGCCTTGCCCTTAAAGTCCGTTGCAGCCACAATATAGTGCGCTCCTCTCCTTATCGGTATCCAATATATGGACACATTTTTGACTTTTAGGGCAAGGCGCCTGACCATCTCCCCATCGCATTGGCTACTCCTAGCGTGTATCTGCCTTGACGAGCGCAGATCGCCGACCTCGTGAGCATCATTGATGCCGAAGCACAATCGATCAGACCTTGGAATAGTGCCTGAGTGATGTGCACACCGATCAGCTGTCAGTTGACCGGTGTCGTCTGTGATTTACCATTCTGGCGAAAGGTAGCCACCATGTGTGAGTCATCTGGTGAGTGGCTATGATCTGGCAGGGGTGCGTTATCTGACGCTCGGCTCCGAAGTGGCCACCAATTAAGTACATTGGAAATTAAGTTTTTTGATAATCTGCGTTCTCAGTGTTGACCTGCTGATAATGTCTATTCAACTTGGTTCTGGCTGACTCGATTGAGAAC
>JACDEG010000323.1 GCA_013816505.1 Pyrinomonadaceae bacterium
GAGTAGTCCTTTGAGGGCATGAAGTTCTTGAGTCATCACATTCTCTAACATCATCAACCTCTCCATCGTCACCTGGGCTTCATCATAAAACGTTTCATCCTGTTCAATCTGCCGGTAGCGACTCGCCGATAAATCATACTTGTTTGTCCGCACCTGCTCCTTCGTCACCCAGAACTGACGGCTGAGTTGATTGATCTCCGTTTGCAGCGGCGCGATGCGGTCACGCAGTTGCGCAAGCCGTGCTTCGTCAGTTTCGAGCGCGAGCCGCGTTGCATCTTCGCCTTCGGGCGCAATCGCGTTCTCAAACGTGAGCCGGTTGATCTCCTTCTGAATCTGCAACCGCTCAGCTTTAAGCGGCGCAATCTCCCGCTTCAACTCGGCAAGGCGTTGCGCCCGTCGCTGTGTGAAATCAAAGTCCGTGCGGTTCTTCCAACAACAGAGAATGTCAGGAATGTCGTTCTCAGCCACCTTCTGCCGTTTGTCATCGAGCGAGAAACCATCATGCTCCATGTCGTAGAACCAGATGCGGTCAGTCTCGCCGCCTTTGGTGAAGATGAACACGGCGGTCGAAACACCGGCGTATGGCTTGAACACGCCCGAAGGCATTGAGACCACTGCATCAAGCCGGTTCTTTTCGATGAGCTGATTGCGCGTCTCGACGTGCGCGTTGCTTGAACCGAACAGCACACCATCCGGCGAAATCGCCGCGCACCGTCCGCCCATCTCAAGCAGGCGCAGGAAGAGATGCAGAAACAGCAACTCCGTCTTCTTGCGCGGCATCTCCTTCTTCTTAAACTTCGTAATTAATCCGTCTCCATAACTGCCATCGCGCACGCGCTCGGTATCGGAAGTAATGACCTGTGCCAACTCGCCTTTGTACTGCGGATACATCTCCTCGAAAACATCGCGTAGACGGTCGGCGTGTGCTTGCGTCATCGCAAACACAATCGTTTTCCCCGGCAGTTGCCCCGATTCATCCTTCAGACACACCTCCATAAACTCTTCCCACTGCTTCCGTAATGTGTCTTTGTTGCTAACCGTCTTCTCTATCTCAGTGCCCGAGAAGTCTATGTCGTCTGGGTCGATGCCGCGCTCGGTAAGCGCATTCTGTTCTTCTTCGGTAAGGTCAACGCCGCGTATGCCCTTGCGCTGAAATTTGGTTTCAGCTTGGTAGAGGCTGTAATCCACTAGCACGGCTTCTTCAACCGCTTGCTTATATGGGTAAAGAAAAGTCGGGATGTTGTCTTGGCAATCAAATAACTGAAAGGTGTCTCGATCAAGAAAGTCAGCAGGCGTTGCCGTCAAGCCGACCAAACGCGCATCAAAGTAGTCAATCACTTCGCCAAGTTTGTTAAAGATGGAGCGGTGCGCTTCGTCGAAGATGATGAGATCGAAGAACGCGGGGCTAAACTGCTCGAAGCAACGCCCCATCGTGTGCAGTGTCGCCACGTATAACCGTTTAGAGGTGTCGATGTTGTGCGTGTAAATACGGTCACGCGGTTCTTCAGGAAGATGATCCTTGAAGCCGTCGTTTAAGGCTTGATCGACTAGAGCATCTCTATCTGCTAGGAACAAGACTTTACGGGCTTGGTTCGTGCGCAAAAACAGTTCAATCAACGCCATTGATGTGCGCGTCTTGCCCGTTCCCGTCGCCATTACCAACAACGCCCGGCGCTTTCCATCCCTCTCAAACGCGCCGCTAATTCTTCGGATAGCTTCTTGCTGATACAAACGTCCGGCGATTTGACTGTTGATTTCAGTCTCGCCAAGCGGAGTTTTGTTCCGGTCAATGAAGAGAAGCCGCTCCATGTCGTCACGCGAGAAGAAGCCGGAGACGCTTCGCGGTGCGGCATGGTCAACGTGCCAGAAAACTGTTACTTGACCGTTTGCCAGAAAAGCAAACGGCTGAAAGCCTTGTCTCCTTCCGATTTCGGCAACGTAGTGGCGCGCCTGCTCTCGCGCCCTTTGAGGGCTGCGGCTCTGCTTCTTGGCTTCGACAACAGCTAGGACTTCACCGTTAGCACGGTAAAGGCAGTAATCAGTAACGCCGTTCCAAGGCTCTGCATCATAGCCATCAACTGGTATCTCGAAAGCTACTTGAGTTCGATCCTTCAGATTCCAGCCAGCCGCACTAAGCTGCGGGTCAATCAACTCTTTTCTTGTTACGGCTTCGTTGCGAGACATTAAGAAGTTCTCTCGTCGCCTCCAAGCGGTCGCACAGCCTACTTGCGTCCGGCAGTCTTCTGTTTGCTTTCGGATGTTTGCTTCGGGGGTCTGCCGGGCTTGCGGTGCTCAACAAGCTTTAGATCATCTTCATCTATGAGGTACGTCCCAGCAAGCATCTGAGCTGGCAACCGCCCTTCTCTTATCAGTACTTGCACGCGCGTTTGATGAACACCTAAGCGAGCCGCTGCGTCAGCCGTAGTAATCAACTTCATGCTTCATCTATACCTGTGTAGGAACTATCTGTCAATGCAAATGTTTATATTGACATACTATCTGCATTCGCGTATAGTTTATTCATTGGCTAGAACGTTTCAGACGAGAGGAACAAAGACGATGGTTAAGTTGATTTCAGCGGAGAAGATGAGCAGAGCGATTGACAAGACGCGTGCGGCAAAGCCGTTCGTGCGCGTCGTTGCTTTCCGGCAGTACACCGTCACGAACCGGCAGACGGGCGCAACCTATAACGTGACGTTTGAAGTGAAGCATGGCGAGCGCTTCGCCGCTTGCACCTGCAAAGCTGGCGAGAACGGTCAGAACTGCTACCACGTGGCCGCTGCCGCTGGCGCACACGTGATGATTGCCGCTGCCCTAGCAGAGCGTGACAACCACCTTGCAGACCTCTACGACCCACGCGACTAAACGAGAGAGGCTTACCGAACCGACTACTTCAGTAAGCCCCTAACCTTTCCGCCCTGTAACAGACAATGGACAAAAACGCGCGTGTGCTACATGTCGTAAGGCAAAACCTAGATCAACTGCGAACTGACATTAGCGTACAAGAAAGCAGTGTTTTTGCTTAACTGCAAAATGAAAGCGTACATGAAAGCGTACACAAACAAGAACGGGAGGCTTGCCGCCTCCCGTAACTCGTTCATTTTATTGATGAGCCGTGCGGGACTCGAACCTGCGACCCACTGGTTAAAAGTCAGGTGGCGCGACATGCCCCTCGCATTCTGTAGCGTTGTGTGGCGCATTCCCACAGGGCCTCTTGCGCCGCCGAAGGCCGTCTGGGGGTCAATTTGCTACCTGATTGCACCTACCGCTTGGGGGTGGAGGGGCAAAAACGTGCCCACCTCGGCTAGTGAACACCGGATAACGAAAGGGGAGGTCTAAACTTGAACCATGCTGCAACGAACGCTTCAGCCGCTTCCTCGGGTGTCGCAAAGTCTTGCGGATAGTTCCCTAAATACCAAAGGAAGAAATCAGCGTTGGGGTCTTCAGGGGAAGTTCCGGCTTGGATTATGTGATAACTATCAATTCCAATCTCTGAGATGAGAGCAGGCACAAAATCAATTTCTATCCGGAACCCAACCTGCTCTTTGACGGATCGTATCACTTCTCTAATCGACATCCCGGCTCCTCTCAATGAACCTGCTCTTCTCTCGCCTTGATCTCTTCTGGTTCCTCTCTCTCCGCGTGCAATTGATCCAGCGCCGCCGCCGCCCGCCGTGCCGTGCCCTGGTCCGCGTTGACGTAACGGTAGGTCGTCTGCGGCTGCGTATGTCCCAAAACGCGGCCCACTTCTGACAGCGGAATCTGTGCTTGGACAAGCCTCGTCGCCGCCGTGTGGCGCAGGTCGTGGAAGCGCATGCCGGTGATCCCTGCCGCCCGGCACGCCGAAGCAAAGCTTCGTTTGGTGTCGGTGACGCCAAAGACTACAGGGTCTTTGTCGATCCGCTCCGGCGCGCGGTGCCGCTCAAGCTCAACGAACTGGCTGCGGAGCCGCGCAGTCATCGCTACGTCACGCGCCCTCATTGTCTTTGTGTTGAAGGCACGCACACTGATCATGCAGTTGTCGAAGTCCACATCTGACCAGCGGAGCTTGAGCAGCTCCCCGCGACGCATCCCCGTATCGAGCGCCGCGATGATGATGCTTCGGAGATGGGCACGTCTGCCCGTGCACGCTTCGAGGAGGCGCGATTCTTCGTCAAGGGAAAGTATCCGCTCGCGTTTGCGCTCGTCTGAAGTTCTGATGAGCGACTCGCCTGACTGGAACGGGTTGCGCACAAGCCAGCCTTCGCGCACGGCGACGCTGAACATCGTTCGCAAGACAGTCAGCTCACGCTGCACCGAAGCGATTGAGCGCTGGCGGGCGTGGATGGTTGGCGTCTGCAACCGCGTCGCTCGATAGGTACGCAGCTCGCCGTAGGTGATCTGGCTCAGCAACTTCTTCTTGAAATAAGCGGCGAGCGTTTCAACATGGCGGAGCACGTCCGCACACGAGCGAAGTCCTGAAACTTTACGACCGTCCACGTACTCGGCGGGAACGGCGTAATGCTTGCGATAGTGTGCGGCAAGGTCGGCGAACGTCAGCCGCTCGGTGTCGAGATTGGATTGCGACTTCTCTTTTGCGAGTGCGACCAGCTTGCGCTTGAGGCGGCAGGCGTCGGCGTAATTCTCGGCGCGGCGCTTCAGTTCGCGCTCGCGTCCATCGCGGTCGGTATACCTGGCCCTCGCGTACCACACCTTGGTGGGCTTCCCTCGGCGCAGCTCTAGCCTGTGGTAGATGCTGCCGTCGTGTGATCCGCGGGGCATAGGCGTTCACTGTTGCAAGTGGACCTCGGTGAGAGAGACCCGTGAAGTTGTTGTGATTAAGTTACGGCTGGCCTTCCAACTTCGGCAGTCGCGCATCCATCTCGGCGAGGTCGGCGCGCACTTCCACCACGTCTTTCGACAGCACTCCGATCTGCCGCTCGACACGCCGCAGGCCGCTTTGTGTTTCGACACGTAACTCGTCGATCTTGCGCGCGAGGTCTTTGATCTCGCCGCTCATCGTGCTCGTCAATTCTTCCACCCGATCAAGCCGCGAGCCGACCGCAGTAAAACCTTTGCGCATCTCTTCACCGAAGGCGTTGAGGCGTTCGAGAATGGTGTCGAGCGTCGGGCGGGTGGAGGCGCCTTTGTCGGTCACTTCTTACTACCTTTCTTTCCGGTTCCGTTCGTGCCGCGCCCGCCGGTCACGTACCGCTCGATTGTCGCCGCCAGTTTATCTACCCGTTCATCAAGGCGGTCTGCGCGTTCGTCATGGCTTTGCGCGAGCGTGACAAGGTTCTGTGAGATTCCGAGCAGCGTCTTGGCCGTCTCCTCAAGACGAGTAATCCGCATCGCGTCAGCCTCGCGCACGGTGTTGATGCCGGCAAGCTCCGCGCGGATAAGTTGTTTTAGTTGCTCGACCTCTTCTTCGCTCACTTCTTCTCGCCTTTCTTACTCGCCTTGTGCGGCGGGCGCCCCGGCGGGCGCACCATGACCGGCTTTAAGTCGCGCTCGTCAATCACGAATATCTGACCCATCTTCGTCGCTTTCAATCGGTCGTCACGAATCAGCGCGTTGACGCGCCAACGGGTGACGCCTAGGCGTTCCGCTACTTCGGCTGTGGTTAGTAGTTTGCTCATTCGGGCCACTATACACGCGCGTGTATCCTTAAGGCAATACAGCAAGAATCGAGATGGATTTCCTTGTTTATTTTTATTGATGAACTAACCTCGCGCGTGTATAATTATCTGGATGGGAGACGCCATTAACACTTTACTTACAGAGTAGTCGGGAACGACGAAACTTTCGGGAAGGAACACGAACGCAATGATGAACATTAACGCAAACAGAATGGGCGCAGTGGTCGCGGCGGCGCTGGCGGTGGTGCGGGATCACAAGCGATGGACGAGCGCGATTATCCGGGCGGCAATCGAGATCGAGAAGAATCCTTATATGCACATGGACGGGCGCAGTCTGATGGTGCTCTCACCTTCGGATCAAATCTATGTCGCGGGTGCGGAGTGTCAGTGTGAGTCTTTCAGACGCGGCAATCCGTGCTGGCATTTAGCAGCGGCTCGCTTGCTCAAACGCTACGACGAAGCGACGGCGTAAACAAACGTCGAGGCCGGCGCCACTTCGCGGGAAACGCCGGCCTCTGGTTCCTCTCTATCCGTTGACAGAAAGGTGTTCGCAAAATGTCTTATAGCAAAAGAGAATTTGAGAAACAAGATTCTTCGCTCGAAGGCCGTCTCGCCAGTGTGCGCGCCGGAGTTGAAACGGCTTTACGCGCGACTGAGGAGGGAAGTCTTGATATGTTCACCATAGATGCCGTCTGCATCAGCCTCCACGACGCGCTCAGGCACTTGAGCGCAGTGGAGGATGAGGCGAGCGGGCAAGCTGGTCGTGAGGAGTCGCTCGACGATGAGAGGGAGCGGCTTGATCGAGAGGCGAGAGATGAGCGCGACTATGACGCTTTTCAGGACGACGACGACGACCCGGACGCGGACGAGCGGAACTGGTAACACTTGGCTTTCAGAAAGGCCAAAAGCCAAGACGGGCGACGGAGAATCTTACTCCGTCGCCCGTTCTCATTTACCCGACACGAGCCGATCCATTGACCGCGCATCGGTAATCTTCTCAGTTAACTCGGCGACTGAAGAGTTTAGATTTTACCGGCTCGACGCTTCCACAGCAGCGTGCCTAAAATAAAAAGTAACCCGCCCAGGGCGAGCGGAAAAATCCACGGCGTCGGAGGATCGGCGGCGTTCCAGTACGAGCCGACCACCGCCGCGACGCCCACACTTAAAACTAGAAATCTAGTCCACATAGCAGTCACTCCTATCTGACATCCTGTTGATCGAAGCAGTCCTGAACAGCGGTTAACTCGCACTGTCCGTGACGCTCCCTGGAACCGGCGTTGGCGAATTGCTGGCCGACGACGACAAACACGACACAGAAGATTGTGCCAGTCCCCGCAGTCCCCACTGCACACCCCGCCAAAATTCCAACCCCGACGGCAGCGTTAGAAAAAATTTCTCCGTTGTAGCCCCTGCGACACGCCTCCTTTCTCGCCCGAATGCAGCTAGGTATATCATCCGATTCCAATGGGATCGGAACGTTCGGTTCAGGTTCAAGTTCTGATTGAGCGATTTGTAAAACTCTTTGTTGAGCGTAAGCAACCAGTTCCTCTTGCGTGTGCGTCGCGGCATAGGCTTCAAATTCTTGCTGAAACGCTTCCTCTGATGTCTGTACCTGTACAACGC
>JACDEG010000766.1 GCA_013816505.1 Pyrinomonadaceae bacterium
ACCGCGACCGGTGCGGCTCACAGTTCAGTATCATCGTCGTTTCGGAAGGCGCGATGCAGATAGGTGGGTCGGAGATGTACATCGAGATGGGCACACGCGACAGCGCCCCGCGGCTCGGCGGCGTCGGCAATTTGTGTGGCTACGAAATTCAGCGTCTGACCGGCAAGGAGACGCGCTGCGTGGTGCTCGGCCACCTCCAGCGTGGCGGCTCTCCGAATGCTTTCGACCGGATGCTCGCGACCAACTTCGGCGCGACAGCGGTGCGCGCCATCATGCGCGGCGAGCATGGCGTGATGGTGGCGCTGCAAGCGGCCAACATCGTCACCGTGCCGCTTTCGCAAGCGACCGGCAGCCTCAAGACCGTGCCGCCAAACAGCCAACTCGTCCGCACGGCGCGTGATGTCGGCATCTCTTTCGGTTCCCCGAACGAGTGCGAGTACCATCACAGTGATCCTTGTCGGTAAATAGCTACAAAGTGAATCAAGAGTAGGAAGGCTCGGACTTCTGATCCGCAGAGTCCGGGCCGGTGACTGATATTGCAAAGATGACTGTGGTCAAGATAGTCTTGACTAGCGGCAAACCCGATGCCGTAATTTCCACCGCATCTAAATCGTAGTCGCCCGCCGCGCATGGTGGGCGATTGAGATAGGAACTGACGTGACAGAGGATATTAAGAACCGGCTTCGAGCGGAGTTGGAAGAACTCGACACAGAGTTGCGCGTACATCTCCCGAAGGAGATTAAGCGCGCCCTCGAGTTCGGCGACTTGCGCGAGAACGCCGAGTACCGCGCCGCGCTTGACCGCCAGCAGTTTCTGCAAGCGCGCATCGGGCAACTGCGCCAGCGCATCCGCGAGATTGCCTCGATTGACTTGTCGAAAGTTCCGCACGACAAAGCGGCCTACGGCTCAACCCTGGTTCTTTATGACGGGGAGCGCGAGGAGGAGGTCACCTACCGGCTGGTCACGCCGGAAGAGAGCGACCCGCAGGCCGGGCTGATCTCGACCACCTCGCCGGTCGGCAAAAGTCTGATGGGCAAAGAAGAGGGCGACGAAGTCGTGGTGCGAACCCCAGCCGGCGCGCGGACATTTGAAATCAGGCGCCTGACGACGCTTCACGATGAGACGGCGGCAGCTGAACAAGCGGTTAAAGACGAGGCTACGATTTGAGGCAGCAGGCCGAGGAATACATTGCTTGACAAGCTGTTTGGCGCGTCCCTATGATTGGTTACTAGATTGGGCGGGCTATAACTCAATGCTGCTGGCCGCCCATTATCATTGTGACCGTTAGAGAAGAAAGGCTACCATTTGTTCGGGGCGAGTATCGGACGCGGCGCGGGCCGGATCATCAACGCGATGGTGCATGGCTTGGCGCGTGCTTCGATCAGCCCGAACGTGCTGACGGTCATCGGCGTTTCCATTAACATCCTCTGCGGCCTGCTTTTCGGCTTCGGCCACTTCTTTTCAGCAGGCGTCATTCTGATCGTCGCCAACTTATTCGACATGCTGGATGGCAGCGTCGCCCGCCTGTCGGGCCGGGTGACGAAGTTTGGGGGCTTCCTCGATTCGTCGCTCGACCGCCTCTCCGACATGGTCGTGTTCGTCGGCTTGATGATCTTCTACGCCCGCGACACGGAGTTCCACTCAACACTCAATGTATTTTTGACCGGGGCGGCGATGATGGGGTCAGTCCTGGTCAGTTACACCAGCGCACGCGCAGAGAGTTTGATACCAAAGTGCGAAGTGGGCTTTTTGCGGCGGCCTGAGCGCGTCGTGCTGCTGATTATCGGCGCTCTCTCAACGCACCCCGGCTCGTCCAGTCTGTTCGCTAACCGGATGCCGGCTGTGCTCTGGATTCTCGCGGTCGGCTCCTATTGGACGTTCGCCCACCGGATGTATCACACCTGGCGCGAGGTCACGAACGCCGAACGGGTCGCGCGTCCAGACGCGAACGCGGTCGTCTCGCCTTTGTCGAAAACGCCCGAAGCATCCTCCCCCTCCGGGTCCGCGTCAAATGCCGGCGCGGAGCCACGGCACATGCCAGCCAAAGCCGTCGGCAGCGCATCGACATCCTCTTAACTTTTCGGGCGGGGTTTAAGCATCTTGTCCCTACCTTTCACGTGAGGTGTACCAACGTTGACTACTTGCCCCTGTTGCGGTTCTAAACTATCTGCCGACCTGCAACGCGAAGCCTGCGCGGCGTGCGGCGCGCGCGCGGTCGGCCCGCCGCTGGCGCGTCCCGCGCGCGAGCTTCCAT
>JACDEG010000324.1 GCA_013816505.1 Pyrinomonadaceae bacterium
GCTTCGGGCTTACGTGTGGGCGAAACCGGCTCGGCGTTCCTATTAAGACAAACGCTGGCCGGCCCAGTTACGGCCGCTAACGGGACAAGGACGAGCGAACTCGTCGCCGGCGGCGGCGTGGCGCAGGCCGCGTTCCTGATCGCGCAGGGTGTGCGCGGTAACGGCACGCCCGTCATCGTCGCCAACGGCTTCAGCCCATTTTACTTCCAGCCGTACCCGCAATACACCGGGGCCGTCAACGTGATCGACAGCAACGACCGTTCGCGCTACAACGCGCTGGAAATCCAGTTGAGCCGCCGCCTCTCGCGCGGCTTTAGTTTCCAGGCGAGCTACACGCTCGCTAAATCCGAGGACACGCGCTCGTTCGATCCTGCATTCGCCGTCGCCAATCGAGCGACGTCGACCACCTCAAACCCCGGCCAGTCGGCGGCGAATACGCCGTTCGACATCCGCAATCGCGATCTTAACTATGCGCGCTCTGACTTCGACCGCCGCCATGCCGTACAGGGCTACGCGCTTTTCGAATTACCGTTCGGGCGGGAGCGGCGCTTCGCCAGCGATTTGCCCACGGTGCTTGACCGTATCATTGGTGGATTCGAAATCGCCGGTATCATCCGTTACTACACAGGGCGCCCGTTCACGGTCTATTCCGGCGTCAACACGCTGTCGCAGGTCGTGCAAACTCCGGCGAACTGTAACAACTGCTCACCCGATCTGGGGCGCATCGTTCAGGAGAGCGGCACGAACTTCTACTTTACCGCCGAGCAGCGGGCGCTCTTTTCCGCGCCAGCGCCCGGCGAGTTCAGCAACACCGGGCGAAACTTCTTCACCGGGCCGCCGTTCTTCAATCTCGACATGACACTTGGCAAGCGCATCCGCTTTGACGAGTCACGTAATTTGGAACTGCGGCTCGAAGCGCAGAATGCGACGAATACACCGTCGTTCGACTTCCCGACGACGGGGCTGGCGAATAGCACCTTCGGGCGCGTGCGCGACGGTGTCGTGAGCAGTTCGCGCAAGGTTCAGATCGCGGCGAAGTTCAACTTCTGATGGTGGATCGAAGGTGCGGCGCGAGTTTATAACGCGCCGCACCTTCTCAATTGAGCTTTACTGATGAAAGTTAGAATTCAAACGCACAATCTCGTTGCCTGTCTCGTCGCCGTCCTCGCCGCGGTGTCCGCTTTCATCAGCCTCATCAATATCCACCCACAGACGGTCGATGCAAACGCACCGGCCTATGACCTGGTTATCACGAACGCCCGCGTCGTTGACGGAGCGGGCAATCCGTGGTTTCGCGCCGACGTTGCGGTGAAGGACAGGCGCATCGCGCGCATCGGGCGTATCCAACCGAATGAAGCGGGCAAGGTCGTTGACGCGCGCGGGCAGATACTCGCGCCCGGATTCATTGATGTACACACGCATGTCGAGAGTATTTACCGGCAGCCTGAAGCGGAGAACTTTGTGCGGATGGGCGTGACCTCGCTCGTCAGCGGCAACTGCGGTTCGTCGGTGACGGATGTCGGGCAGTTTCTGACGCGGGTCAAAGAGCAGCCGCTCGCCGTCAATCTCGCGACACTCGTCGGCCACGGCTCGGTGCGCCGCGCGGTGATGAATGAAGAGATGCGCGCGCCGACGCCGGAAGAGTTGCAGAAGATGGAAGCGCTCGTCGAGCAGGCGATGAAGGACGGCGCGGTCGGGCTGTCGACTGGATTGATCTACGTCCCCGGCACGTACGCCAAGACCGATGAAGTCGTCGCGCTCGCCCGCGTCGCCGCCCGCCACGGCGGAATCTACGCGACGCACATGCGCGACGAAGGCAACGGCGTCGTCGAAGCGATTCGCGAAAGTATCAGGATCGGCGAAGAGGTCGGGATGCCAATCGACATCTCGCACTTCAAAATCAGCAGCAAGAAGCTATGGGGACAGACATCGACCACACTCGGCCTCGTCAGCGAAGCACGAAAGCGGGGCCTCTCCGTCACGATTGACCAATATGCTTATACCGCTTCGTCAACTTCCCTTGACACGTTGCTGCCCGATTGGGCACGCGCCGGCGGACTCGACGAAGGTAAGAAGCGGCTCGCTGACCCGGCGACACGCGGCCGCATCGTCGCCGAGATGAAGAGTGGTCTGAAACGAAGCGGCTTCAAAGATTACGCCTACGCGATGGTCGCGGACTACAAACCGAACGCCGCGTTCAACGGTCGCTCCATCGCCGAGATAGCGAAGCAAGCGCGCAGCAAAAGCGGCGTCGATCCGCAGATTGAGCAGATCATCGAGATGTACCAGAGCGGAGGCGCGGGGATGGTCTACCACAAGATGAACGAGGACGACGTGCGCCGCATCATGCGCGAGCCGTGGACGATGATCGCGTCCGACAGCGGCGTGCGTCGTTTCGGTGAGGGCGCGCCGCACCCACGCGGCTACGGCAACAACGCGCGCGTGCTCGGTGTCTACGTTCGCGAACTGCGGCTGCTGACGCTCGAAGACGCGATTCGCAAAATGACTTCGCTGCCGGCGCAGACGTTCGGCCTGCGCGACCGCGGCCTGATCCGCGAAGGCTTTGCCGCCGACCTCGTTCTATTCGACGAGAACACCGTCGGTGACCGCGCGACCTTCGCCCAACCGCATCAATACCCGACTGGCATCAGCCACGTTTTTGTGAACGGCGCGGAGGTGCTGACTGACGGGCAGATGACCGCTGCACGTCCGGGCGTCGCGCTCCGACGTTGAGGTTGAATAGTCAGGAGAGTCTCCCACGCCAGGCCAGTAAGGTAGTGGCTCAGTCGAGGGAGATACTGGGAGGAAGCTTGCGCGTCAGCAAGGGAGTGGTTGACGCCCTCCCTGACGGCCTCGGCTTCTGCCTTGTCTCTCCCAGGCTTCGCGCCACAACTGCCAGTAATAATGTTGTCGGGGCGGGTAAGTTCTGGTATTGCATAATCAAGACTCCCCTCTACGTAATAGTGTTCTTGTCCGAACTCATTAACGAACTTGTGGCTACGGAGAATCAGCCTTTCACGACTGACTTTTGTTGTGGGGAGTCAGCCTTTCACGGCTGACTTTTGTTCGGCCCATCTCATTGTGGCGGCGTCTCTTTTCCGCGCCCGTCGCGGTTTTGAACCGAATCGCCACATCCTCTTCCACTCGATTTGAAAGGAAACCAGCATGCCGTTCAACAAAGCCCGGCTAACTCACATGTGGTTAATGACTGTAGTATGCGCGACATTGATGTGGTTGGCGCCTGCGGTCGCCACCGCACAGACTGTGACAGGGACGTTGCAGGGAACCGTATCCGACCCGAACGGCGCGGTCGTGACCGGTGCGACCGTGACCATTCGCAATGTCGAGACCGGGCAGGAGCGCACTGTCACGACCAATGATGAAGGTTTTTATAACGCGCCGTTTCTGCCGCTCGGCAGGTATAGCGTGACTGCCACAGGCAGCGGGTTCGGCAGTGTCATGCGCGAAAATATCGAAGTGACGCTTAATCAAACGGTCGTCTCGGATTTCGCTCTTAGTCCGACGGTTGGCGAGACGATTACAGTGACGGACGAGGCCGCGCAGATAAATACAACCAACGCCGAGATCAAACAGTCGCTGACCGAGCAGGAGATCATTGATCGACCAGCATTCAACCAGAGCAACTTTCTCACGCTCGCCGAAACTTTTACGGGCTTTCAAGAAAATCCTACCAGTGGGCAGAATAACCCGACGACCTCTTCCGGTTCGTCTATTAACTTCAACGGTACGGGATCGCGCGGCGCAACTTTTCAGATCAACGGTGTTAACAACGACGACTCGTCCGAGAATCAGAACCGGCAGGGAGCATCGCTGTCAACGATCAAAGAATTTCAGGTGATTACCAATAACTTCACCGCCGAGTTCGGGCGGGGCTACGGTGCAGTGGTGCTGGTCCAAACCAAGTCGGGGACTAATGGCATCAGCGGCGATGTGTATCTCTATCACAACGACAGTGCTTTGAATGCGAAGAGTTATTTCTCGCACGGCAAGAAGCCGGTCAACCGCCGCAACCAGTTCGGCTTCACAACCGGCTTTCCCATTTTAAAAAACCGTCTGTTCGGCTTTGTCAGTTTAGATCATACGGAAAACAGCGGCGCGCAAACCTACACGCGCGACGTTTTCCTTGCGAGCGAGCGCGATCCGAATAATTGGTTCAGGCAAACGCCCGCTAACAACACGCCCGCCAACCGTGCCTTCATCGAATCAGTGCTGGCGCGTTTTCCGACGAGCCTCGCGCCGAATGATTCTCGCAGCGCGCGTACCTCGGTTGCACAGCAAACTTTCGATTTTCCCGACCGTGATTATTCAGGACGCTTCGACTGGAATCCGCGTGAATCCGATAACCTGTTTGCGCGATGGCAGTACACACGGCAGCGCCGCACTGGCGATGACATCATCATCGGCGAGCGCGCCGACCAGAACAATAAGCAACAGAACATCGGAGTTACATGGACGCATGTCTTCACTCCGACAACGGTCGGCGAATTCCGTTACGGTCTGGGATTGCGTACCACGCTCGTCAACATCGCGGCGGGGAACGACACGCCTATCATCCGTTTTCAAAATCCCGTTCTCGTCGCCGCCTCAATTATCGGTAACGCCGGGGGCTTCCCGATTCAGCGCTACCAAACTGATTATCAGTACGTCTACAACATATCAACCAGCTTCGGCAGCGGCCATTCCTTCAAAGCGGGAACGGATATTCGTCGCCAGCAACTCGATGATCTCGCGGACAACTTTTCGCGTGGCTTTTATAACATTACGACTTCATGCAACGGCATCAACTACGTGAGCGGATTCAATTCTCTTCTCAACGGTTGCGTCGGCAATTTTCAAAAGGGTTACGGGCCGTTCTTTCTGGAAAACCGGATTAACGAAACCAACTTGTACGCCGAAGACAACTGGAAGGTGCGTCCGAACCTGACGCTTAACCTCGGCTTGCGGTATGAATATGTCTCGGCTCCGCGCGACGCTGAAGACCGTATCGACTACGGCTTCGGTGCGGATAAAGACAACATCGAGCCGCGCGTCGGGTTCGCCTATAGTCCCGCGTTTGAGAGCGGATTCTGGTCACGGGTTTTTGGTGATTCTGGTGATTCTTCGATTCGTGGCGGTTATGGAATCTACCATGGTCGTCTCTTTCAATCCGTCTTCTCACAGACGGGCGCGGGCGTGCGCTTCAATCCGCCGAACGCTCTTCTTTTTAATCAGTCTGGTAATGCTACAAGCCTCTTCAATCCAAACGCCCTGACCGATCCGACCAACGGCTTCATCTTCACCCCCGGTCCACAGACAACGCGCCATTCACTGACGATTGTTGATCCGGGGCTTCAGGTGCCTTATACTCAGCAATGGAATCTGAGCTTCGAGCGAGAGTTGCCGTTCCGCTCTTCTGTGCGTCTCAGCTATACGGGCAATCGCGGCATCGGTCTGATTCGTTTCGCGCAGGACAATTTGCCTTTCTTCGATTCCAATGGAGTGACGGTCGCCAATCATCCGAACAATGCGCCGAACGTTCTCTACGGTGTAGCCAATCGAGGCCCTGGTGATCCGCGCGGCGTTGATGTGCGCGGCCAGACACTGAGCGTAGCAGCCAACGCGCAGTGCGCCGGGACGGGCCTGCCCAACGTGCAGACGACAACGACTTGTCCGACGGCGGTCCCGCTCGCTCCGCTTGAGTTCAGCATTCGTGTGCCGCGAACCAATGAACGCCGCACTGACGGACGCTACTCAACTAATTCGGTGGTCAGCAACAGTTCATGGAGTTACTATCACGGACTTCAAATCGAGTGGAAAAAGAAGTACAGCCGCGGACTCACCTCTCAGACGTCATATACGTGGAGCAAGTCTATTGACACTACTTCGGAAGCGACCTTCGTCGGCGCGGGCGACACGAACCAGACAGGTAATAGCTCTCGTGACGCACGCGGGTATTCACGCTTTCACACGCCGCATCGTTTGACGGTTTTCACAACCTATCAACTGCCGACGTGGGGCGACCCCGGTTTGCTCGATGACGAGGGACTAAAATTGGGTCGCCTGCTGAATGGCTGGACTATTTCAATGGTGATGAAATTGGCGGCAGGTACGCCATTTACGGTCATCGGCACAGGGTTCGATGATCTTAACTTCGACGGTTTCATTGAAGCACGCCCGGCGCTGCTTGACCCGTCCATCTTAGGACGCGGTATTGATGATCCGAACACATCGGTGCAACTGCTTCCGGCCTCGGCTTTCCGCAGACCTTTAACTCCAGACTACGGTTGCTGCATCGTGGGGCGCAACACTTTCTTCACGGATGGTGTGCAGAACTTTGACTTCGGAATTTATCGAAGCTTCCGTATGCCGTTCAGTGAAGACCAGCGACTACTATTTCGTGCCGATCTGTTCAACGCCTTCAATCATGTGCAGTTCGGCTTCCCAAATACGGACGCCACCACTGCGGGCTTCGGCAGAATTACAGGAACAGCCACGCAGTATCTTCCGCGTACTGTTCAGCTATCGTTTCGTTATCAGTTCTAAACAGTGCGGCTATATACACAAACCCCGCCCGCTTTTCATCCAAGACTTGGCGCTGGAAGCGTGGGCACGCGCGCCCGCAAAGCGCACGTGAGTGCGCTCCCTTGTAACGCGCCTAATCGCGACGTTAATGTTCGCGCTCGCTATGCTCAGGCGGGTGCGCCCGTCTGCGCTTCCAGGCGATCAAGCTCGTATATTCAAGATGAAATATAACTACTATCGGCGAAGAGAACAGTGGTTCGTTATCTTCGTGATAATGACTGCGTTCTGCTTATTTCCGCTCACGCTGTTGGCTCAGCAGGAGACGACCGTTACTCAATCCGCACCGCGCGCCACTACCACCGCGCCGCACGCAGATGAAGTGCGCGCGCTGTGGGTAGTGCGGACGACGCTCACGTCGCCGGAGAAAATTCGCCGGATGGTTGAGCGCGCGCATGCCAACGGCTTTAATACTTTGATCGTGCAGGTGCGCGGGCGCGGCGATGCTTATTACGGCGCACAGTGGGAGCCACGCTCCGCGACGTTAAAGGATCAGCCACAAACGTTCGACCCGCTCGCCACGACACTGGCGGAAACGAAGCGCCGCGACCTCAAGGTGCATGCGTGGATTAACACGAATCTGCTCGCTAATCTCGACGAGCTTCCCGCCGATCCC
>JACDEG010000767.1 GCA_013816505.1 Pyrinomonadaceae bacterium
GTTACGTGATTGACGGGCTGGTTAATACCATCGCGATGTTCGTCGCGCGCCTGGTGTCGCCGCTGTTCCGCGCGGCGCAGACGGGTTTGACTGCGAACTATGCGCTGGTGATGGTGTTCGGTCTCGTCGTCGCCGTCGTGCTCTTCTTCGGGGCGGATTTCGTCTCGGCAGTTCGTGGCCGTTGACAGTTTTGAGTTTTGAGTTTTCAGTAAAAGCTGAAGGCCAGGCAATGTTCGATAGTCACCACTGAAAACTCAAAACTGTTAAGTTACCGACTCGCAGGCTGAAAACTGAAAACTGAAAACTCCTAAGCTACCGGGCTGAAAACTGAAAACTCAAAACTGAAAACTCCTCATATGAGAATCCCATTTCTGCTCTCGATCATCACGTGGCTGCCGGCGATTGGCGCGGTAATCATTCTGGCCCTCTTCAAGAACACGCAGCCGCGCGCGATTAAGCAGTTTGCGACGGCGTGGTTCGGTATAGTGTTCGTGTTGTCGCTCGCGCTTCTCGGTTACGACCGCGCCGGCGGAGGGATGCAGTTTATCGAGGACGCGCAGTGGATTCCGATCATCGGCGCGCGCTACCAGATGGGCGCGGATGGAGTGGCGGTGCTGCTGATCGTGTTGACGACGCTCCTCGGCGTGATCGCGTCGCTCTCGTCGTGGGATTACATCGGGAAGCGCGAGAAGGAGTATTACGTTTTGCTGCTGCTGTTGCAGGCGGCGGTGGTCGGCGTCTTTGCGGCGGCGGACATGTTCCTGTTCTATCTGTTCTTTGAAGTGTCGCTCGTTCCGATGTACTTCCTGATCGGCATCTGGGGCGGCGAGCGGCGTCTGTACGCGGCGATTAAGTTTTTCCTGTACACGCTGGTCGGCTCGGTCGTAATGCTGCTCGGCGTTTTGAAGATGTACTTTCTGACGCAGGACGCGACGCTCGCCGCACAGATTATGCCGGCGACGCTCGACGCGATTGGCGGCGCGGTGACAGTCAATCCGGAAGCACGCGCGCTACTCGACAACGCGCTCGCGGCGGCACGTGGGGGTGCGGGCACATTCAATATCATGTACCTGCAAGCGCTCGGCTCGGTGCTGCCGATGGGCACGATGCAGGTCTTACTGTTCTTCGCGTTTGCGCTCGGCTTTGCGATCAAAGTCCCGATGTTCCCGTTCCACACATGGCTGCCCGATGCGCACGTCGAAGCGCCGACCGCCGGTTCCGTCATCCTCGCCGGCATCCTGCTGAAGCTCGGAACCTACGGATTCTTCCGCTTCAATCTGCCGATGTTCCCGAAGGCGGCGGCGGATCAAAGCTTCTTCGGCACGTTCGGCGTCCGCAACGTGATGGTCGTGCTCGCGATTATCGGCATCATCTACGGCGCGCTCGCCGCAATGTACTTCGTCGTGAAGCGCGACGGTGACGTGAAGAAGCTGGTCGCGTATTCGTCAGTCTCTTCGATGGGCATCGTGATGCTCGGACTGTTCGCTTTGAACCCGAACGGCTTGAACGGCGCGGTGCTGCACATGATTAACCACGGCATCTACTCGGCGGCGCTGTTCCTTCTTGTCGGCATCATCTACGAACGGCGGCACACGCGCAACGTCGCGGAGTTCGGCGGACTTTCGCACGTGATGCCCGGTTACGCGACCGTCTTTCTCGCGATGGTGATGACGGCCATCGGACTACCCTTACTGTGCGTCTTCATCTCGGAATTTTTAGCGATGCGCGGCGCGTTCGAGGCGAAGCCAATCTGGGCGG
Organism: Pyrinomonadaceae bacterium; assembly: GCA_013816505.1. GTDB lineage: Bacteria > Acidobacteriota > Blastocatellia > Pyrinomonadales > Pyrinomonadaceae > JACDEG01. The sequence goes on from JACDEG010000767.1 coordinate 1,759, forward strand.
CATGGGCGGCGCTCGGCATCATCCTCAACGCCGGTTACATGCTGTGGCTGTATCAGCGCATGTTCTTCGGCAACATCGACAACCCGAAGAACGAACGCCTGACCGACATGACCGGGCGCGAATGGGCTTACATGCTGCCGCTCGTCATCCTCGCGTTATGGATCGGCGTCTACCCGTCGCCATTCATTCGCTACATCCAACATCCGGTTGACGCGGTCGTGCGTCAAGTGCGCCCCAATTACCCGATGCCGGGACAGACGCCGCGCACGGTTGAGACGGCGGGGAACAAACAGAACACAGCACACAGAGTACAGAAGTCAGAATGAAGATTTACCGGCGGCCTAATATGTGTTGAATGTGCGAGTCGTGATGACGGAATATGCAGTGGTCGAAACTGAAAGCGAGAGTCAAAGATTTCATCTGCCCTAAACTTAGGGACAGAATAGATTTTCATCTGACCAGCTATCGTGAATCTCACGATAACGC
>JACDEG010000325.1 GCA_013816505.1 Pyrinomonadaceae bacterium
GCTCATCATCCCGCAGTTGTGAACGAACACGCCGACGTCAATCGCGAAGTTGCCGTGACGGGGAACGGTCAGACAGTAAACGTCCGCCGTCTCGTTCAGAGATTCAACGGAAACGACTTTGTGGTTGTCGCCGTGTGACCATCGTTGATGACGGTGAATATCAAACTCGCCGGTTAAGAGTTTGTTGTACTGCTCAAGCTCTCGCCCGTAATGCGAAGCGTCGAACGGCATCAACGAAGTGTCCGGCGTTAACTCTTCAGCCACCCGGTACGAGCCGTCGCGCAGCATGAATTGATGATCCGGCGTGCAGCGAATCTCGCGCCCGTTGTCCAGCGTCACTTTGACGAGCGGCGCATTCGTCCGCGTCATCTTCGCCGTCGCTTTCGCGATGACGATCTTCTGTTCCTCGGAAATCGCGAAGACAAACATCTCCTCGTTCGACTTCGCCAACTCGCCGATTGGGTACACCCGTCCGTCGGCGAGCGGCACCAGGGTGTCGGCGGAGAAGCACCCGATGTCGTAGCCCACCGGCCCCATCGCGACCGCGCCACGCTCAGCATCGGTAATCAACACGCAGCCGACGGGCACGCCGTAACCGTAGTGCGTGTCGGGCGTAATCACGACCATCCGCACGCCGGGGAAGCGCGTCGCGTTGACGATCTGACGATAGAGAATATCTTCGGCGTCGTTGAGCAGTGATTGAGAGAGGAACAACCTCACCGGCACGTCGCCCGTGTCTTCCGTCTGAAGCGTGTAGTAGCCGAAGCCAGACGGCCTCGCGAGGTGCTTCCAGTTGTCTTTGTTTTTCAGCTCCTTCGCGACCTTCAATGCTTTCGCGTCGGTGTTGTGTTTCGCCATGACTTCTCCTATGACTAAACCGAACTATTATCAAGCGTCACTGTCAGGACGAAGAGGCACGTAGCATCGCAATCAGGATCAGGGTTGAACAAATGTACCGTCTTTATCGACTTCCACTTTTACCTTTTTACTTTTGCCTTGCTATTTACCTCTTCAACAATCTGCTCGACGCTTCTGCCTCGCCCCGCGTCCACTCGTAAATCGGCGAGTCCGTAAATCTTCTGCCGCGTCGCGAAAAGCTTTTGTGCTGCTTCCTCGTCGCGCGCGAACGGTCGGTCGGTGTTGCGGACGATGCGTTGCCAGCACAGATCGAAAGGCGCGTCGAGCCAGATGGTGAGACAGCCATGTTCCTCAATCAGCGCGCGGTTGCGTTCAATTGTCCACGCGCCGCCGCCAAGCGCAATGACGCGCGCCGTGCGGTGTTCGAGCAACTCTCGCAGAGCGCGCGTCTCGACTTCGCGGAACGGCAATTCGCCCTCTTCGTCAATGATCGTCCGCGCGTTGCGCCCCTCAACTTCGACGATCACGTCATCGAGGTCGAGCGCCGTGCAACCCAACTCGCGCGCGAGGGCGTTCGCGACGGTTGTTTTCCCCGCGCCCATGAATCCGGTGATGACGATGCGCCGCTGCTGCTGTCCGTTCACCGCTCCGTCACCGAGTCGAGTAGTTGAAAGAACTCCGGGAACGAGACGCCGACGCACTCCGCGCCCTCGATGTACGACTCGCCTTCGGCGGCGAGCGCCGCGACCGTAAAAGCCATCGCGATGCGGTGGTCGCCGTGCGCTTTGAGATGCGCGCCGCGCAGACGCACCGGCCCCTGCACCGCGAATCCATCCTCATACTCTTCGACCTCCGCGCCCATCGCCCGCAGGTTTTCAACCGTCGTGCTGATGCGGTCGGACTCTTTGACGCGCAACTCTTTCGCGTCGCGGATCACCAGGCCGCCTTCGACCCGCGTGCCAAGCACGGAGAGCACCGGCAGTTCGTCAATCAAGCCGGCGATCATGGAACCCCGCAATGTGTTGGCTTCGCTCCCCTTTGTTGGCGGCATCAGACGGTCGGCGCCGCGCACCTCAATATCTCCGACCGGCTCGTTGCTCACTTCGCGAGTGCTTACTGTCCGCACCTCGGCACCGAGCGCGTCAAGCACTTTGAGGAGTTCGGCGCGGGTCGGGTTGAGTCCGACGCGCGCTATTTTCAAACTTGAGCCGGGGAGCATCGAAGCGGCGACAAGCAGGAACGCCGATGATGAGATGTCGCCCGGCACGGCGATGTCATGCGCACTCAGTCGCGCGCCGCCTTCGACTGCGACAGTGTAAGACGGGGCCGCATCGCCGACACTCCCTTCCTTCCCAGCCTTCACATCGACGCCGAACCAGTTGAGCATTCGCTCGGTGTGGTCGCGCGTCACGATGCCGCGTTCGACCACTTCGGTGCGCCCTTCGGCATGGAGTCCGGCGAGCAGCACGCATGATTTGACCTGCGCGCTGGCGATTGGCATCTCGTAGCGAATCGGCGTCAGTGGGTGATGCCCTTCGATGCGTAGCGGCGCGCGTCCGTCTTCGGAAGTCAGGCGCGCCCCCATCATTTCGAGGGGCGCGATAATGCGCTTCATCGGGCGCGTGCGTAGCGAATCGTCGCCGGTCAGCACTGACGTAAACGGCTGGCCGGCCAGCACGCCCGCGAGCATCCTGATCGTCGAGCCACTGTTGCCGCAGTCGAGCGCGTCTGTGGTGGCGCGGAATCGCGGCGGAAGTCCGGCGCTTCCTGATCCCACGCCGTCAACGATGACCGTGCTCCCGTCGCGTTCGATTGAGACGCCGAGGTGGCGCAAGCATTCGAGTGTCGAGGTGCAGTCTTGGCTTGTCGAGAAATTGGTGATTCGCGTCCTCCCCGCCGCGAGGGCTGAAATCAGGGCGGCGCGGTGGGTGATTGATTTGTCGCCGGGCAGTCCCGGCACGTGCCCGTGAAGGCGTCGCGCAGGTCGGATGATCATGCCGCCATATTAAATGATGAACCAAGCAGGAAGGAAACCGCAGCCTTCCAAAATCTGTGCGCCGCACACGGTTCCGCTTCGGAGGTGGAGCCGGACTCCCCAGTTTCGCTCCGCAACAGGATGTGGTATTAAATTCAGCTTTAGGAAGTCCAGCAGTTGTGTACCTGTGCAAAAGTTGTTCGGTCTAAGGATTGAATAAAGGCAGCGAACAGTTTTCAGTTTTCAGCTCAAAACTGAAAACTGTTCACCCTTGCCCCCCAAACTTATTACACGTTCATGCCCTTAACCTTTGAAGGCCAGCACATCGACGACGAGGCCGCCGTCCGCGTCGGGGCGCTGGCACCCGATTTCACACTGCACGACGAGCAGGGCGCACAGTGGCGTCTGGCCGACAAGCGCGGGCGAGTCGTCGCGCTTCTGTTTTATCCCGGCGACGAGACACTCGTCTGCACGAGACAGTTGTGTTCAGTGCGCGACCACTGGACCGAGTACGTCGAGACCGGTGCGGAGATCATCGGCGTCTCGCGCGACACCAGCGATTCCCACCGACGTTTCGCGGAGCGCCGCCGGCTGCCGCTCAAGCTGCTCAGCGACCCCGATGGTTCCGTGATCGCGACCTACCGCAATCACTCTCTGCTGCCGAGTTGGGCGACGCGCGCCGTCACTGTGATCGACGCCAAAGGGATCGTCCGCTTTCACAAGGTGATGCTGAAACTGTTCCGTCCGAGGGATCAAGAGGTCGTGACGGCCATCTACCTTAGCCGGTACGATGTTCTGACCGAGGGCCTGCCGGATTCGATTTAATCCTTCGGAAGACGCTGCCCCCAACGGTGGCGCGCGTTTCTTGACAGCCGCGCGGCGAGCGTGTTACACCGTCCAAGCTTCACGGTTAGCTTTCCCAATGTTTTTTGAGACGGCCGCGCGCTTTCGCCGGAACGTTCTCTCTATCAATTAAGAGAAAAGTCCCCGGTCTTCGTAATCGTGACGGAAGAGATGACTGAACAGGTTCTGCCGAGCCGCATCGAGTCAATCGCCGAGGCGGCGGCGACGGCGGCTGAAATTGCGGGACGCTTCGGGTTCGGCGAAGAGGCCTTGTTCGGCATCGACTTGGCCGTGCGCGAAGCCGTCACCAACGCGGTGGTGCATGGCAACCGGCAGGACGCCACCAGGAACGTCGAGATCGGTTACACGACTTCCGGAACTGCCCTTGTGATTACAGTGCGTGACCGCGGCGGCGGATTCGACCCCGCCGCCGTGCCCGATCCGACCGACGCACAGAACCTTCTCAAAGCTTCGGGGCGCGGCATCCTTTTCATGCGCAACTTTATGGACGACGTGCGGTGGGAGAATCACCCCGAAGGCGGCATCGTCGTCCGTATGACGAAGAATAAATAAGCAGTTTTCGGTTTTCAGTCGGAGTTTTTAGGATTGGCCGAACCTCTGGAAACCGAGACAACTGAAAACTCAAAAACTGAAAACTGACACGAAGGAGATTTTCCGTAATGGCTGAACTGAATATCCGAGAGCGTCAAGCCGGAGATGTGACGGTCATTGACATGGAGGGCAAGATCACGATTGGCGAAGGCAGCGTCGCCGTCCGCAGCGCCGTGCGCCGCCTGCTCGAAGAAGGAAAGAAGAAGATTCTGCTGAATCTCGCCGGCGTCAGCTACGTCGATTCGAGCGGGATCGGCGAACTCGTCTCCAGCTTCACGACCATCAACCGCGAAGGCGGCCAGTTGAAACTCCTTAATCTGACACAGAAGATTCGCGACCTGCTGGCGATCACCAAGCTCCTGACCGTCTTCGACGTTTACGAAGACGAGTCGACCGCGCTCAACAGCTACAAATAGGGGCTGGGAGCCGGGGGCCGGTTAAAGCATTTCCCCGTCACCCGGCCCCTGACACCCGACCCCTGCCGCACATGTTCCGAAATGCTTTCCGCCGTCTGCTCGCGATTGATGATCCACCGGAGCGGACGGCCCTCGCTTTTTCCATTGGCGTCTTCATCGCCTTCTCGCCGTTCCTCGGCCTGCACACGATCATGGCGACGGCGCTTGCCTTTCTATTCCGCTTCAACAAAATTGCGATCTACGCGGGGACATTCGTCAACAATCCGTTCCTGACGCTGGTGCCGATTATCCTCGCGTCCTATGCCATCGGGGCGTTCGTCACAGGCAGGCCGCTCGCGCTGCCGCGCGAAGGCGTCGATCTTCTCAAGCACCCGCACCTGTTCTCCGGCGATTACTGGCGGCAACTCTTCATCCACAGCCGGGACGTGCTGCTGCCGTTCGCCATCGGTGGCATGGCGCTGTCGGTGGTTTGTTCTCTGATTGCCTACCCCGTCACGCTGAAGCTGTTGCGCGTCCACCGGGGAAAACAAGAGGCGACTGGTGACGAGGGCTGAGCATGTGCCTCGGGCGAGTAGGGACAAACGGTTGCGGGACGAAGCGCATCCCGTTGACAAGCGGTGTTCTGATTTTCACCCCGTCGTCACCTATTCACCGCGGGCATCCGTCGCGGAGCCGTCGGCATCTGTAGCGGTGAGGTAAGTATCAAGGCAAAAGTGAAAAGGTAAAAGGCAAAAGTGAAAGTCAATCGATACGGTAGACACCACAGTGATGATATTCATCACTCGGCTTTGTAGACTTTTGCTCGGATGCTTAAATCGAAGAGTCATCTCCCCGACGCTCGCACGCTATCTTTATTCGTTCGTTGTCTATCCCGTCATAAATTATGAAGAAGAGAAATGTTTTGCTGACCTCTGCGCTCGCGCTCGGCCACGCTCTGGCCCTGGCGTCACTGGCGCAGACTTCATCGCCGCCGGGGGCACGCCCCCCCGCCGCGGCTCAACCACCGTCAACGTCATCACCAGCTTCACCATCGCAGGCTCAGCCACAGACACCCCCGATGCCCCGCACGTCGCCGCCGCAGCAACCGCAGCAGCAAACGTCACCGCGGCAACAGACACCGCGCGCCGTCGGCCTCGACCTGGCGGAATACGGCGTCTACTTTGAACCCGACCCGCGCTTGATCGTGATGATGGCGGCGCTGAATGCCGCAGGGTTCGCGCCGACTGCCGCCAGCGGGAGAACTTCGGCCTTCCGCGACCTGGTGCGCAAAGACCAAGCTAACCTTGATCCCGTGTTGAGGGGGCGGCTGCGTGCCTTTTACGAGCGGTACCGTCTAAAGTCATCGACGGCGACCTCGGCGGAACAGATAGCGCGCTACGTCACGCTGGCTTTCGTGCTTGGCCCGGCGCCGACCTTCGAGGCGCCCGCACGCTCCGACGATTTGCCCTCTGAGTTGTTGGAGGTTCTCGATTTTTCGTCGCTGCTTCGAGAGTTCTATCAGCAATCGGGCATCGCCGAACGGATGTCCGAATACATGCGCGCACACCGCGAGGCCGCCGCTCAGGTGCGACCCGCGACCGCTGAAATGGTGCGCGCGACGCTCTCTTATCTGCACACGCGACCCCAGACTTCGATCACTGAGCGCGTGCCGACGAACGATGCGGCGCGACGCGATGCGAAGGAGAAAAAAGGCGGCGACAAGAATCGCCAGGTCTTCACGACACGCGACAAGGTGCGCCGCTTTCTCGTCGTCCCTGATCTGCTCGGAGCACCCAGCGCGATCAACTTCCGCATCTTCGGCGACGACTACTACGCTGTCATTCCTTATGGCATCGACCCGGCATCTTCCGAACTGCGACGCGCTTACCTACAGTACGTCGCCGATCCGCTGGTCGGTCGCTTCAGCCGCGATGTTGCGGCGCGGCGTGCCGAGTTGAAACCACTGCTTGACGAACGGCGCAAGACAGACCCGGACGTGTCCGGCGACGTGTTCCTCGCGGTGTCGCGCTCGCTGGTCGCCGCCGCCGATGCGCGGATGAACGAGACGGCGCGACTTGGCGCGCTGGCTCGACGCAACAGCGAGCGCCTGCGCGCCGCGACCGGCAATAATAGCGACGTGCGCGCCCAGATCACGAAAGAATCAGCGGCGGCGCGCCAGGCGATAGAAGACGCTTCGACGGCGCAACTTGCCGACGCTTACGAGCGCGGCGCGGTGCTCGCCTTCTTTTTCGCCGAGCAACTGCGCGGGCTGGAAGAGTCCGGCTTTGATGTCGCCAACTTCTTCGGCGACATGATGGCCTCGTTCAACGCGACGCGCGAAGCGACTCGCCCCACCGACTACGCGACGCCGCGCGCGCGCCACATCGCCGCGCGTGAAAAAGCGAAGGCGGCGGGCGGCATCGCGGCGGAAGTGAGTGACTCGGTCGGGGATGCGCGGCGCAACGCGCTGTTTGACAAGTTGGGGCAGGTCGATCAGTT
>JACDEG010000768.1 GCA_013816505.1 Pyrinomonadaceae bacterium
GATCTTGCGCGGATCGCTCTCGAAGAACGCGACGGCGTACATTCCCGTGACGAACATGCCGCCGTACAGGCCATCGCCGTGGTTCATCACGCGCCCGACGCGCTCGCAATACTTGTTCGACTCCTGCGGCAGCCCCGGCGTCATCATCCCGATGAAGTCGGCCTCGATCTGAAAGTCGATGTCGTTGGCGTGGATGTTGTACTTCGGGTGGCCGGACATCGGCGCCTTGATCCCTTGATTGAGCAGACGGCGCGCACCGGCGTTCGCGTGCCAGAGTCTATACTTCGAATCCTTGAATGCCTCGCCGTACTGCTCGGTCGTTGCGTCGAGGCCGATGCGGTCCATCACCTCGGCGAACGTCATCTCGACGTAGAGATCGTCCTGCGCGATGGAGTTCATCAGCCGGTCGGGTTTCCAGTCCTGATAGCCGCCGATATTAGTCTCGATGATCTTGCCGTTCGAGCGAAACTCAGTCGGCGCGCCGTACGAAACGCCGATCATTTGCCCGGCCCACCCGCCGCGAATCTTGTCTTCGAGTGCTGCCCGCGAGATGCGGCGCGGTTCCGTCTTCACTCTGAGCCGCGGCGCCGCCGCCGGAACGTGGGTCGCAAGTAATGAGAGCAAAAGGCCGAGGGCGATGAATTTGCTGCGCAATGAATGTTCTTTCTGTTGGCAAAAAAGGGATGGTGTTCAGTTACCGAATCGGGTTAATTTATATTTCCAAGCACATGAAGGTGTCAATCCTTATTTCGCTCGACCATTTCTGACAATTGACGGAAGGTGAATAATTCATGAAAGACGGTGTCGGACGGCGGACGCTTGCGCTCTTCACGTGCGCGCTCGCCGCGTTGGTGATTGCCAACCTGACGAGTTGCGGCGGCGGGACGACTGACACGCCGACATCAGGAACAACGTTCGGCAAGCCGCGTGTCGCATTGGTGATGAAAGCAAAAGTAACAACCAGTTATGACGGGGCTTTGGTTTAATCTTGAGACTGAAAACCTTTTGCTTAGGTACTTAAGTCGTGAGAAGCGCAAAGTCATGCGCGGGCAGAGCTTTCCCCTTTGATCCACGGTTCACAACTTTTCACCCGCGAGTAAATTTTATGGCATCACGAATCGTCGTCGTCGGCAGCTTGAACGCGGACTTTGTGCTTGGCGTGGAGCGGTTTCCCACGCCGGGCGAAACAATCGCGGGACGGGAGTTCGCCGTCATCCCCGGTGGCAAGGGGGCGAATCAGGCGTACGCGGCGGCGCGGCTCGGCGGACGCGTGAGCATGGTCGGACAGGTCGGCGATGATGTACATGCCGAATTGTTGAAGCGAAATTTGGCCGAGGTTGGTGTTGATGTTGCACATGTCGAGATTGATGAAAGCGCGTCGAGTGGCATCGCGGTGATTACGGTTGATGCACAGGGACAGAACCAAATCGTACTTATCGCGGGCGCGAACGGCACATTCGACGTCGAGGAACTAATGAAAAGCGAAGAGGTGATGGCGCAGGCGGGCTTCGTCTTGCTGCAACTCGAAATCCCACTCCCGACGGTTGAGCGTGCGGCGCGAATCGGAAAAGCGAACGGTGCGCTGGTGATTCTTGATCCTGCTCCGGCGCGGAGAATCTCGGATGAGTTGTTGGCGCTGGCTGATTACGTCACACCAAATGAAACGGAGTTGGCGGCGCTGACCGACTCATCATTCGGCGAACACCTCGTCGCACGCGACGCCGAAGCGAAGGCGCGCGAACTGCTTTCACGAGGCGTGCGAAAAGTAATCGTTAAGATGGGGGCGCAAGGTGCGTTGCTTGTCTCCGCAGAAGAATCGCAGTCGTGGCCCGCCGTGCCGGTCACGCCCGTTGACACGACAGCGGCGGGCGACGCCTTCAACGCCGCGTTCGCCGTCGCCCTCGCCGACGGGCGGGCTGAGACGGAGGCCGGAAGATTCGCGACCGCCGCCGCTGCGCTTTCGGTGATGCGACGCGGCGCACAGCCGAGCATGCCGACGCGCGGCGAGGTCGAAAGTTTAATGACGACGCCGCCGCGCGTTTAAGTTCGGAAAGTCTCAAGCGTATGAACGTGAACTGCGGAGCCGGTCAATCGCGACCGCGACGACGATGATCGCGCCGATGATGATTTCCTGAATGTAGTTCGGCCAACCCATTTGTTGGCAGCCGCTGCGCAGAAACGACATCACCAGCGCGCCGATCATCGAGCCGAGGATGCTGCCCTCGCCACCGTTCAGAC
>JACDEG010000326.1 GCA_013816505.1 Pyrinomonadaceae bacterium
GTGTTGCGGCCCGCGGTGCCGAACGGGCGGTTCGACGCGAGCGACGGGACCAACACCGTGTTGCGGTTGAGGTAATTATCAATCGTTCGCCCGTCGCGCGGCGTGACGGGGTCGCCAATCACGTCCGGTCGCAGACTGACGCCGCCCTGGAACGCGGCGAGGTCGGCGGTGACGCGGAACGCTTCGCTCGGCAGCGTCGTGTAACGCAGGTTGATCGGCTGGCCGTTGGTCATCACGTTGACGCCGGTGATCGTCCACCCGCCGACGATGGCATTGAGCGCCGCCGGCATGTCTCCACCGAACGCGCGCCCGCGACCGAGCGGCAGTTCCCAGATCGCGCTCGTCGTGTTGTTGATGGGTTGATCGTAAGCCGACAGTCCGCGCTCGGCGGCGAGGTTGCAGATGTCCTGCGGACTGGCGGCGTTGCCGTTCGGGTCTTCGAGCGATTGCGCGACATTGTCCAACGCCTTCGACCACGTGAATGAGTTGAGCAGATAGAGTCCGCGACTGGCGCGCCGCTCGAACTTGATTTGCAGTCCGTGATAGTTGGAGAAGCCGACGGGGAAGCCGGTCGAGATGGCGGAGAACCCTGCTATCGGGCGGCGCTGTTGGAGCGGCGTGTTCTCGCCGGGGTTGTTCGGGCGCGCCTGATTCAAATCGCCGAAGAGCAGCAACTTGATCGAGTGGTTGCCGACGTAGGCGACATCAACCAGCGTGTTCGGCGTGATTTCGCGCTGCACGGTGAAGTGCCAACTCTGCACATAGCCGGTGCGCGTGTCGCGCGGCAGATGGAAGACCGTCGCCGTCAGCGGGTTGAAGTTGGCGGGTGACGTTAAGCCTTCGGGGTAACCCTGCTCGGTCGGCCTGATCGGGCTGGTGGGCGACACCTGCACCACCGCGAGCACGACCTGTGGCCCGTTGATCGGCAGAAGATTCGCGCCGCCCGAACGGTTGAAGTGAATGTAGCCGATGCCGTAGCCGCCACGCGCCACCGTCCGCGGCGTCAGTTGGTATGCGAAGCCGAAACGCGGCGCGAAGTTGTTGCGGTCGGGGTTGACCAGCGCACGGTCGGCGATGGAACCGTCGTCCGCGAGAATCAGCGAGTTGGTCGTCGGGTCGAAGTTCGACAGGCGATTGTTCGCTTCGTACTGCGGCGTCGCGTATTCGTAACGCAGGCCGAGGTTGAGTGTCAGCTTCGAGTTGACCTTCCAATCATCCTGTAAATAAGTGAAATGCATCCGCTGCCGCAAGTCGAAAAAGAACGGCGTGACCAGCGCGTACTGTCCACGCGCGCCGAGCAGAAAATCGGCGAGGTTATAGAGCGGACTGGCGGGCGCGCCCGTCGGTCGGCTCAGTCCGCCGTAGCCGTCGCGCCCGTAGAGCGGATTGACGTCGTTCACTTCGGTGCTGATCGCTTGATACTCGTAGCCCGCCTTGAAACTGTGTCGGCCAATCAGCCACGAATAGTTGGCGCGCGGGTTGATAACCGAAGGGTTCTGAAACTGCGGGTTGGTGGCCTGTCTGCCGAGCGACGTGAAGCCGCCGCCGATGATCTGTGCGGTCAAGCCGCCGGTCAGGGCCGGGTCTTCGGGCAGTCCGGAGATGCCATACAGTTCGCGCATGCTGGGGCCGCCGACGAGTGGCGGCGTCTTGCCGGCGCGCGTGCGCGCAAGGCCGAGGCGGAACTCCAACAGCGACGTGGGCGATGTGGTGAATGTGACGCCGCCCGCGAGTTGCTGATTCAGGACGCGCACAAAGCCGTTGCTGTCGCCGCCCGATGGACCGGGAATCGCCGGCGCTTCGAAGTTGTTGGCCTTGCGGTGACTGACGCGCACAAAGGCGGTCGTGCTGTCGTTGAAACGATGGTCAATCTTCAAGTCGCCTTTGTCGTTGAAGAACCGGCTGCGCGCGAGGCTCGCGAAGTTGTTCGACGCGCCGGGAAGATTTGGCGTGGGCAGGTCGGCGAGCACGCGTTGCGCAAAGGGCGTCACGGGAAGCGTGTCGGTCGCCGCATAGCTGACACCGGTGATGGGGTTGCGCACCGAGATGCCGAGCCGCCCCTGCCGCTGTTCAAGCGTCAGCAACGTCGCGGTGCGCACCTCGCTTGAAACTTCGCGGAAGCCTTCGTAGTTGACGAAGAAAAATGTGCGGTCGCGGATGATGGGGCCGCCGAACGTCCCGCCGAACTGATTACGAATCAGGTTCGGTTTCGCGAGTCGGTTGCGGTTCGCGAAGAACCCGCGCGCGTTCAGCACCGTGTTGCGGTGAAACTCCCACAGCGCGCCGTGAAAGTCGTTGGTGCCGCTCCGCAGAGAGGCGTTGATCGTCGCGCCGCCGGAGCGCCCAAACTCGGCGCTGTAGTTGTTGGTCTCGACTTTGAACTCAGTCACCGCGTCGGGCGAAAGCTGCACGAGTTGGCTTGAGAACCCCTGATTGCTTGTCCCGTACGAGTTGTTGTCAACGCCGTCGAGCAGGAAATTATTGTAGGTGCTGCGCAGACCGTTAACGTTGAATGAAGCATCGCGCTTGCTGGCGATACTGTTCTGGTTGAGGTTCGATTCGCGCACGCCGGGGACGAGCAGCGCGAGGTCGGCGTACGACCGCCCGTTCAGCGGCAGGCTGACGATCTGCTTGCTGCCGATGACCTGTCCGCGCACGCTGGAATCGGTTTCCAACAGCGCCGCTGCGTCGGTGATGAGAACGCTTTCGGAGAGCGCGCCGGGTTGCAGCGTCAGGTCGACGCGCTGGCGGGCGTTGACCGTGACGGTGACGTTTGCGGCGACCGCGGTCGAGAAGCCTTCGCGGCTACCCGATACCTCGTACGTGCCGATTCTGACGTTGACGAATTGATAGTCGCCGTTGCCATCGCTGGTCGCGCTCAGGACGCTTCCGGTCTCAAGGTTCTTCAGCGTGACGACGACACTGTTCAACACCGCGCCGTTCGCGTCGCGCACCGAGCCGAGCACCGTCGCCGTCTCGAACTGCGCATGCGCGACGGTTGTCAGTGCCGCGAACATCAACACGGCGACGAAGAATCGGGCGGAGTAATTCAATAAATTTTCGCCGCAGCAAGCTGCGGAGTATTGCGGATAGCAGGCGAACATTCGCAGCAAGCTGCGGGGCATTTACCCGCTAAGAGTAAACAGCTTGATCTCATAACAGCTTTGACTCCTTACGTAAGGTGAAACATTTTACGCCCCGAAGAGCAATGACATTAAGTTATTGCGGTTTGCACTTGCATTTGCGCTGTCGGCATTAACCAACATCGTAGCAAGAGCATTGTTATTAGTGCAAATTCATGTGCAATTTGCTGTAAGTTTAATAGCGTATTAAATTTTAGGTTCGACGCCGCTATAATACAGCGTCTGGCTGTACACAATGATCCTGACGGCGAGCGAAACGCGGTCTGAATTCAGGCTTGGCATCATCTTTTGGAGACACACTTATCACATGCAGTCACTAACTCAGACCTCAGTTAACAACAAGCGGCGGCTCGTCATCATCTTGTTCAGCGCGCTCTGCCTCTTCGCGCCGGTCGTGTTGCCTGCACATCGCGGCGCGGCAGAGTCGGGCAGGAAGATTCTCGTCGCACACCGTGGCGCTTCGGCCTACGCGCCGGAGCACACGCTGGAAGCGTACCGCCTCGCGATTGCGCAGGGCGCGGATTACGTCGAGCAGGATTTGCAGATTACCAGGGATGGCGTGCTGGTTTGTCTGCACGATCTGACTCTGGAGCGGACGACGAACGTCGAAGAGGTCTTCCCCGACCGCGCGCGCGACGTGATGATGAATGGCACGACGGGTCGCCGCTGGATGGTCGCCGACTTCACGCTCGAAGAGATCAAGCGACTCGACGCCGGAGCATGGTTCGGCGAAGAATATAAGGGCGCGAAAGTCCCGACGTGGCAGGAGGCGATTGACGTGGTTCGCGGGCGGGCCGGACTCTACCCTGAGACGAAAGCGCCGGAAGTCTATGGAGGCGCGGGGGTCGAGATGGAGAAGCTGGTGCTTGCCGAGTTGCGTAAGAACAGATTGGATCAACCGGGGGCCGACCCGAAGACGCCGGTCATCATTCAGTCGTTCAGCGCCGCGAGCCTGCAAAAGATGGCGCGCGAGTTGAAGATGAAACTGCCGCTGGTGCTGCTCATCTCCGACCAAGGTAAAGAGCGCGAGCGTTGGTTGACAGCGGAAGGGCTGAAGGAAGTCAAAAAGTTTGCGGTCGGCATCGGCCCGGCTAAACAATTGCTCGACGCCGACCCCACGCTGGTCAAGCGAGCGCACGACGCGGGGCTGACGGTGACGCCATACACGTTCAGGGCCAGCGCCATCGGGCGGTTCAAAAGCGTGCGCGACGAGATGAGTTATTACCTGCACACGCTCGGCGTCGATGCGCTGTTCACCGATAACCCGGATCAGTTTCCGCGGGGAAAGTAGTCCGGCAAGTGGTTGTTAAATCCTCGCTTGATTCCTTTGTTTGGCGGCGGTGTGTTTAAGACCATGCCACCATTACGAGATGCTTGAACTGAGAGACTAAAAGAATTACTGTTCGCACTATCTTTTGCGCTTCCGTGAAATCCTTGTCGCCAGTTATCAAAAAGTCTGCATCTGCTGCCAACGCACATTCCAAAAACTTCACGTCTTTGCGGTCTCTCGCGGAAAATCCACCTCAATTTCTACGTCAAGCATCGTCGTCAATTGCTCAAACATCTCGCCCCACTTCCGCAAAACTTCCACCGGCAACCCGAACTTCTCGCGCCCAAGCACCTCGTTGTATTCTTCGACAATCGCTGATGAGTCAATCCATTCAAAATCTTCTTGCCCGACGACAAACAAAATGACCTCTTCAGGCATCCGGTCTTTGAGGGCGGCAGAGACGACTACGTTTGTGTCAATGATGACTTTCAAATGCCACTCCGGTAAGCCTCGACTTCGCGCAAAATATCGTCTTCGCTTAAAGTTTGAGCTTGCGGCAGCGATTGAGTTTCTCTGAGCAACTCTTGCAATTGGCGAACACGCTCGGCACGATTGTTCTCCTCTGCGGCAAACACGACAATTTCAACCTTTTCTCCAACGCGAAAAGGCATGTTAGACAGAACAATTTGCTTCTGGTCTGTGATGGTCAAATAAGTCCGATACGCTTTCATTTCTTACTTCGACTCCTTTCAACGTGACGATTTAAACCGAAGCTTCACCGAGTGTTTACCGAGTTGATTGTTGTATGAGCGGAACCCACCCACCCAGCCGCATAACGCTCGGCTTCACCTGCCGCGCCGGGCCATCGCTGGTAAGAAGCTTGCTGGCTCGCGGTCGGATTCAACTTGGGCGTTAGGCATCGGTCGGAGATTGGGCCTTGAGCCATGCAATGTCACCTTTATCTTTCTCCCTGCCCGTCGCCGCTTTGTTCTTCAGGAGATCCTCTCTCGACAAGACGTACAACTCCAAGCCGTCTACTTCGACCGTTACTTTGTTCTGCCACGCATCTTCAAACTCCACTCCGCTGATGCTGGTCAGCAAATCTATGCGACATGGTTCTACCCCCAATTGCACTACCATATTCGGAGATATGAAGTCTTGTTCCGATAAATGCGCGGTGGGCGCTCCAAACTTAACAACCGCCCGCAAAACACGTTGAGCGTTTTCAGATTCGCACCTCACCAAAATATCAATGTCACCTGTGGCACGAGGCAGGCCATGTGCGGCTAAGGCGTATGCACCAACGATGAGGAACTCAACTTTCTCTTCGGTTAAGCACAACAACATGTCTCTGAAGTCGGGGTTCAACACCTAATTTCTCCTTGAACGACCAGGCATCGAGAGTTAACTGCCACATCATACCGATTAGCTGCCGTGGCGACAGGCCGGCCAAGTCGTTAACTTGATCTGCGTCTCTGAGCGACACTTTCCTTATCACAAGGTTACGCATAAGCTCTTCTCGACTCCTCTACATAGCAAACAAATAGCTATGCCTCGCCTGCGTCATAATCCGAGTTGCGTTCTTACCGCCTGCTCTACCTTGCTTATGTCTGCATTCGACAACTTGCCTTCCATGTTCATCAGGCGCAACTTGCTGACCGTTGTTAACTGATCCGCCAAGGCCTTGCTCTGCCTGCCATTGAGCACAATGTAAGCTTCACTCGGATAGAGTCGGTCAACATTGGTGGTTAAGGGTACAACCTGCACGCGATTCAGATGTTTGTTGGAAGCATCGTTGCTGAGGATCACCGCCGGCCTTTTCTTCTGTATCTCTCCGCCGACTGAAGGATCGAAGTTGACCCACCACACTTCACCGCGCTTCATCACGCACATCTCCAATGGTGGCCTCTGCCCATTCTAGCGCTTCTGCTTCGCGTGCTTCGTCCTCTGCCATTTGGCGGTAAGCGGCCTCAAACTCTTGATTAAGAACATGCGGCCTGACAAGGGATTCGATAAATTGACTGATCCGCCGTCGCCCAACAACGCTGTGCAGTCCATCATAAACCTGCTCATCAATCGTGATTGTTAGCTTCTTCTGCATACATTTCCTCCAACACGTATTCTGCACGTAGAGTAGATGGAGTTCATCTCTTCAGCAAGCTATCGTAGAGAGTAGTAGAGGCGTAACGCCCGGCGTCAGCGGCGCGCATGAACCACCGCTGATAAAAGAGTTGCAGCGGGCGCGTCCGGTTGAAGCCGTTGCTAGACAATAAGGTCACAAAGATTCTCTGGTGAAATAAACTTAACTCCAAACTTAGACTTTAAGGAAGCTCTGTTTTTCGGCGAAAATACAGACGAAGTTCCAGCTTTCTTAGCCTCGTCTCTAGTACAGAAGTAATCGTTTTTGTATCCGACGTGTGCGGCAATAGCATCTCCATCTGCCCACTCTGCAAGCACTTTGGCAATCTTCTTGGCATTGGCCTCTGTAGGTGGGGCGTTCTTAATGCCCGTAATCCAAGAGCCACTCCCAGTTGAGTAGCTATTCCCTAACTGCATTGCATGAGATATTCCGCCGCCAAGTCTCTGTATTTCTATATCGCATTCATCACATAATCGCCGTTTTTCGAGATTCTCATCATCTGATTCCTGAACAAAAAAGATTGGTCAATATCTGGATTCGTTATTGCGCCTAGTAGATCATCACGATAACGTTGATGGATGTTCTTTGAACCGGTAAAGTCTGGTGACATTATCCACATAGG
>JACDEG010000327.1:0-5430 GCA_013816505.1 Pyrinomonadaceae bacterium
GGCTGTAACCGGAAGGCGTCGTGACGGCCTCCGGCTCCCCCGTTACCTGTCCTGTTTTTTCATCAACGGAGACGCGCCAGAAATTCATACAGCCGCCACGATTGCTGGCGAAGTAAAGGTACTTTCCATCAGGCGACCACACCGGATTCCAGTCGAGCGCTTCGTCATTCGTGACTGCCACCGCCGCACCGCCCTCAGCAGGTATTGTCCACATGTCCCGCTGTCCACCGCCCGGTTGCATCCCCCAGTATGCGATGCGATGACCGTGCGGTGACCAACTCGGTTGCACGGCGTCGCCTTCGGTCAACTGACGCTTAGTCCCGGTCGCCACGTCAATCGCCCACAGCGCGCTCGGAATGATGCTGCGCGATGTCGGCGCGGAAAAGCTATCGGCACTGACGACCAATTCTTTGCCGTCCGGCGACCATGAAGGATTCCGCCCGACGTCTGACAGACGTCTGACATTTTCGCTCGTCGCCTCCATGACGTAGATGCCTTTGGGCGTGCGCTCAGAGCGAAACGCGATGTAGTTGCCGTCCGGCGAGGAGGCCGGTTGGGTGTCGTCCGCCGGCGAGTCTTTTGTGAGGTTGACCGTATTCCTGCCGCCAATGCGCTGCCAGTAGATGTCCCAATTCCCGGCGGCGCGGCTGGCGTAAATCAGCGACTTGCCGTCCGGGGCTAGATTCGGAAAGTACTCCGGGCCGGCTTCATTGGTGACTTGAACAGACTTCGCGCTCGTCCAATTCGGGCCGGCCACTCGACCCTCCGATTTCTCGCGCGGGAAGACGAGCCAGCCACAGAACGCCAATAAGGCTATGGCGCAGACGGCAAACGCAGCTTGCAAGCGCCAGCCGTGCGCTCGCGCCCGACTTAGCCGGCGGCGTGTCCCGGTGCGGTCCCATTTCGACGGAAGCGGTTCCAGTTCGCGTTGCAGCCGCTGCAAATCAGCGCGCAAATCAGACCCGGTCTGGTAACGCAACTCGCAATCTTTCTCCAGCGCGCGGCTGATGATGGACTCAAGTTCGACAGGCAAATCGGCATCGAAGTCTGTCACCGGAGCAGGCGCATGATTGAGGATGGCGTCGAAGATGGAAGCGTGACTTGAACCTGTGAACGGGGCTCGCTCCGTGACCATTTCATAGAGTATGACCCCTAAGCTCCACAAGTCCGTGCGTCCATCCATCGGCTGGTTCAGAGCCTGTTCCGGCGACATGTATTTGATCGTCCCGACGACGAGGCCCGGATGTGTTTGCGGCGAAGGCGACACAGAGTCCGCCTGATTCTGAGGTTGTTCCGCTAGCTTCGCTAAACCGAAGTCGAGCACTTTCACATAGCCGTCATGCCGCAGCACGATGTTCTCCGGTTTGATGTCCCGGTGCGTGATGCCGGCGGCGTGCGCGGCGTGTAAGGCTTCGGCCACTTGCGCCGCGATGCGAACGGCTTCGAGCGTCCCGAGGCGCCCGGCATTGAGGCGCGCGCGCAGAGTTTCGCCTTCGACATATTCAGCAGCGATATAGTGTGTGGCATCGACTTGCCCGATGTCGTAAATGGTGATGATGTTCGGGTGATTGAGGGCTGAAGCGGCCCGCGCTTCTCTCGCAAAACGCCGCACGCGGTCAGCATCCATGACGAATGGCAGGGGCAGAATCTTGAGCGCGACTTTGCGCGCGAGGCGCGCGTCTTCAGCCAGATAAACCTCGCCCATGCCACCCGCGCCTAATAGTGAGAGGATGCGGTAAGGGCCGATTTGCCGTCTGGCAAAAACTGTGTCGCCCGCTACGGCACGCGCGGCGAGTTTGATCGCCGACGTTTCGATAAACGTTCCCGCCTGTTCGTGCGCCGCGAGCAAGGCTTCGACTTCGCGCTTCAGCGCGTCGTTGCCGCCACATCGCTCAGACAGAAAAGCCGTGCGCGCGTTCGGTTCAAGTTCCAGAGCCGCGCCCAAAACCTCATCAATCTGTTTCCAGCGTTCGGCGTCCATACAAAAATAGTCTGGAGTCTGGAGTCTAAAGTCTGGAGTCAAAAAAATCACAGCACGTCTCATTGACTCCAGACTTTAGACTCCAGACTAGCGACTTTCACTTGTCACTGCTTTATAGAGCCATGCTTTGGCTTTGTTCCATTCGCGCATGACGGTGATGGGCGCAAGATGCAAAACTTCGGCAGTTTCCTCAACGCTCAATCCGCCAAAGAAGCGCAGTTCGACAATGCGGCTTTTGCGCGGGTCCAACTCGGCCAGCTCACACAGGGCTTCATCCAGCGCGACTAAATCCGCGTCAGGTTCCGACGCCATCATCTCGGCGGCATCGAGCGAGACGTGTTGCGCCGCCACGCCCTCTCCGGTGCGGGGCCGGTGGCGCGCGACATCAACAAGGATGCGGCGCATCAACTGTGCGGCCACACCGAAAAAGTGCGCGCGGTTATTCCAACGCGCGTTCTTCCATTCAATCAAACGTACGTAGGCTTCGTTGATCAGGGCGGACGTTTGCAGAGGGTGGCCGGGGAGTTCACGGCCCATGTAGCCTTTGGCGAGGCGATAAAGTTCGGTATGAATCAGAGGGGCAAGCTGTTCGAGCGCCGCTGAGTTGCCGTTGCTCCAAGCCACCAGCAACTCTGTTACTTCGTGCGTTGAAGTACGCATCATCCTTACTCCTTCGCTCCAAGGTTGCGCTCCGGCTTGTGCGGGGCGATTTATCCCACACGAGGCGTCCGTCCATAAACTTCCAATATGGTTAGGACTTACGCAGTTCAACGAGGAATCAACAACTTACGGTAAGTCGCGGTTCCGGTAAGTCCTTTGTTTTCAACAAAGCCTTTTTCAAGTGCGTAAGTCCTAATGGTGACAGGTGACAGGACGGTTTAGCTTTCTGTACGGCACGCGGCCACGATTCAAGCTAACAATCCTCGCCGATTAAATCAGCGCGGACGGGCAAAACTCGCGTGTCCCGAACTACTTATCACCTGTCACCTGTCACTTTTGAGTTATCAGCTTCCCTTTTGCCTTTGTACTCTTGCCTTACTGCATATGACGCTGCGAAACCGCCGCTTTGCATTACACGGCGCACAGGTTTATCAGCCCGCTTATTCTTCGTCCCGCTGGCACCTCTCCCCATTCATCCTCAGCATCTTGCTATACCCTTTCTTGCCGCCAGTAAAAAATCCTTACTCCCAATGATAGCTTTCGCGCCCTCCCTCCGCATTAAAGGATGAAGACAGCTTGCTGCTGCCGTTGCGAGCGGAGATGACCGAACAACCTTCGGTCAGGTTCTTTTGACGGATAAGGACAGAAACTAATCGTCGCAGTCGTCCAATCATCCAAAAAACATAGGAGATAGATCATGAATACACCAAAGTCCACAGGCGAGGCCTGGGATAAACTTGAGGAAAAGGTCGATAGCCTCGTCGAGGCCTTGATTGAGGAAAAGAGTTTGCCTGGAATGACGGTTGCCGTGACCAAAGGGGGGCGGCTTATCCTATCAAAGGGCTACGGCTACGCTCTCGTGGACGGAACGAGAAAGTTGCCGATGAAACCGTGCATGCGCAGTAAAATCGGGAGTGTTTCGAAAACCATCACCGGCGCGGCCGCTTTCCAGTTGATGAAATCGAAGAACATCGATCCCAAGTCACAAAAGCTATATGGTCTGAAAGGATTCTTCGGCGGCATTTTTGATGCCGACATCGATATTGGCATTAAGGCGCATGCCCCAAAGTCAGCCCAGTGGAAGAAATGGTACGAAAAGATCACCATTCAAAATCTGCTGGATCATAAAGCTGGCTTTACAAGAAGTAGTGGAGATACGAAAGATGTAGCCAAGATGTTCGGTGTTTCGGAAGATGAGGTGACTCTTGAACAAGAGCATCGTTATTTCCTGCGTACCCGTGAACTTCTCCACGAGCCTGGCACGGAGTCCGAATACTCGAATCACGGCTTCGGCCTGTGGGCCCTGCTGATCAAGAAGATGTCTGGGAAACCCTACGCGGACTACGTGCGAGAAGACTATCTTAGACCCATAAAGCTACACAATGCCGTGCGGCCGCAAAGAGCAAACCCCGATTCCTGCGACGCGTACGGTCACAAATTCAATAACAACCAAAAGCCGGAAGCACTCCCCTTCGAGGAATCGACTCTAGGTATGGGTTTGGCTGCGGGAGGGTTCACATCCTCTGCTCAGAACGTCCTTGGATTGACTGCCTCCCTCGATAAGAAGTACACGACGGCGGAGCTCGATAGCATGGGCTGGAGTGGGAACGCGAAAGGCAGACTAAGTCACAGCGGTAGTATTGATGGCGGGCTGGCATATGTGGTGATGTTCCCCGATGGTTATCGAACCAGTACCGAAAATCTGGATCTGAGCGAGGTTCACGTTGCCGTTGCCGCCAATATACGCGGCGGTGATCTGAGCAGCGGTGATCTGAAAAGTCTTACGGACGAAATAGCTGTAGCTGTTCCTGCTTCTAATGTGCCTGCGACCTTCGATATCTGGAAGCAGGGCAAGTCCGTCTGTTCCTGCGAATACGCTCGGCACGGAGTACCGGCGAACCAGTATCAACAGGTTTTTGACGAGGCCGCCCAATCAGGCTACCGGCTCGAATGGATCGATGGGTACACCGATGACGGGAAGGCGCATTTCAACGTGATCTTCCGAACGAACGAACAGGGAATCGCCTGGGTCAGTCATCACGACATGACGGGCACAACCTATCAGCAAAATTTCGATAAGTACCGCGATGAGGGGTTTTCATTGGACCACGTCGATTCTTACGTGGTCGGCAAAAATGTTCTTTATGCGGCCATCTGGACGAAGTCGAGCGGTGCATTTACCGCTTACCACGGCAGCACTGCGGAAGAACATCAGAAATCGTTTGACTCGTTGACGAGTGCGGGATGGAGGCCCAAGGTCATATCCGTGGCCTCGGTGAGCGGAAAGCTACGCTATACGGCTCTATATACCAAGCAGGCGATTGGAAGTTTCGAGGCTCGTTCATTCCTTACCCCCGCCGAGTACCAGACCAAGTTCGATCAGAACAAAGCGAGTGGCAGGCATCTCCACTACCTGAACAGCTACCTTCATGAGGGCACGCTCCGCTTTTCGGCCATTTGGGCGGAGAAGCCTGATGTGTCCGGCAGTAAAGCAAATCACGGGTTGACCGCCGAGCAATTCCTAACTCGCTGGGAAGACGCGATGAGTGCCGGTTTTCGCACTCGGGCGATCACTGGGTGCGAAGAGGGTGGCAAGGTTCGATACGCAGTCTATTGGACTAAGTAGAGGGCTGAGCAGTCGGGTGGGGCAACTTCTCTCGCTGAAAATCTTGGAAGCGGAACGTAGTGGAGCGAAGATTTTTAGTCCCCGATAGCCCTAGCGCCGGGCGGGTTTTCGGAGCTTGCGGAGAAAACCTGCAAGGCATCGCGACACGGCGTCAAGTCATCGC
>JACDEG010000327.1:5440-7174 GCA_013816505.1 Pyrinomonadaceae bacterium
GTACTCTTGCCTTACTGGCTATGACGATGCGAAACCGCCGCTTTGCATTACACGGCGCACAGGTCTTTCAGCGCGCTTATTCTTCGTCGCGCTGACACCTCTCCATTCATCCTCAGCATCGTGCTGTATCCTTTCTTGCCGCCAGTAAAAAATCCTTACTCCCAATGATAGTTTTCGCGTCCTCCTTCCGCATTAACGGATGAAGACAGCTTGCTGCTGCCGTTGCGAAAGGAGATGACCGAACAACCTTCGGTCCGCTGTTTGGAAAAGCCGGGCTATCAAGTCGAGCTTCGACCTCTCTCTACGGCGGTCGGACTCGGCGACGCCCAATAACAATGAAAATGCTGACGGCTGATAGCTGACAGCTATTTTTCTAAGGAGAAGACTATGCAATTAATCAGTAACCGAAAACGGAAAGCTTTAGCCACGTCGATAGTAACTGTATTCGCGCTGTTGAGTGTGGCGGGGCCGTACGCTTACGTCGGCGCCGGCAGCGGTGCGATCAACCTTAACCAAGAAGCCTTGTCCGCCGCGCAACCCGACGGGGAAGCACTTCCGGCTCTGCCGGAGGTGGTGCGGCTTTCGTGGGACAATTTGCCAGCGCCGGAGGCGGTCGTCGCGGGGCCGGCCTCCCGCGTCGTGCTGCGCGTGAGGAATCTGACCGGCGAACCCGTGCGCGCCGACATCACTTTCACCGCCGACGACGGCGGCCAAAAGGATACGAAGAAGAACTTCGGGAGCATCACGCTCGGCCCCTCGGCGGTTCAACCAGTTCAGGTTGACCTGCGCACTTTCGGATTCAAGCTGACGAGTTTGAAATACTCCGGCCAACTGCGAGCGACTGCGCGCGCCTTCCCCGACGGTACGGCAAACTACCGACAAACCGGCTCGCCCGCTCTCTACTTCCATCCGACCGGGAGCAGCGACGGCAGCTCCAACACAATCTTCTACGGCGAGAAGTCGCTCTTGGAGCGCTTCAACGCCGGTGACTTCCGGGGGCGTCTAAGCCGCGAGGATGTCACGGAGGCGGGCGCGGTGACGTCCCGTGTGATGTTCGGCGGAACGGGCATCGTCTCCAGCACGCCGAGCGGCGACAACGAGCCTGAAGAAGAAAACGAGCCGGATGATGAAGCGGCGACGGGCGCAATCACCTTACAATCCGGCCCGACAACGCAATTGACTGGCGGGACGGCGAACGCAGGCGCTTATAACTACACGACGTGCGTCAAGTTTCTCATCGAGACGGTTGATTCGAGCGTCGGCATCCCGAACGGCCCGCAAGCTGGCGAGACTGAAGGCTATTACCAGAACGCGAACGACGGGCGGGACGTGATCGCGCGCGGGGTGGTCGTGAAAGTCCGGCACGGCGATTGGTCGCAGACTTTCAATGCCGACCCAGAGTCCGGTTGCTTCAACTGGTCGCACGACGAGACGAGCAATTTCGATATGCGCGTCTACGGCAAATCCTTCGATGAAGCCGGTAACTATGTGCGGATTCACGACGACCCGACAGACTTCTCCGACTATCCCGGCGACACCTATTCGCATCTCTTCACGGACGTCGACCCGACGGCCAATGCGGTCAACACCATCAACGCCGGTAATTACGACTCGAAGTGGACAGCGATGGCGGTGCTCGCCTTCGGGCTGTACCGCTATGACAGCGGCCTCAGCGGAAAGGCGTTTCACGCCGGCATTGACAACACGCAGTCCGGCGGCTCGTCAGCCCACTTC
>JACDEG010000769.1 GCA_013816505.1 Pyrinomonadaceae bacterium
ACAAACGGGAACCTGTTCCCGAATGGCACCTCGTTGCCGTTGACTTTGTCGCCCAGCGGCGCTCCGTTATTGATGATCGTGAAAACGATGTCCACCACGTCGTCCACCAGACGACGCCCGCCCATTTTCCCAAAGCCGCCATCGCGATTGTTGCCGCCCTGCGGCCCTTTGTTCGGCACTGTCAGGTCGAGGCGCAAGATGTCGCCTTTCTCCACCGCGACCTTCGCCAGCATCGCGATGTGAGCATCGTCGGTGGCAAGACCTTTCAGCGATTTGACGATGTCGGCCTGGAAGAGGCCCTTCGCGTCATCTTCGGTCGAGGCGGCGTTGTACTCGTCCTTGCGCGGCGGCGGGATCAGGCCGTTGTTGACGAGCGGCCCGCCGTCACGATCCACCGTCACCCAATCGCCGCTACCTTTCACCTCGCCCTTATCATTTATCCGCTGCGTCTCCCGGCGCTGTGTGACGGCGTTGACGCCGATCACGTTCCCGGCTTTGCCGCGCAGCAAACTTGCCGGAACACTGACGGCGGTGATCAATGTGTTGAAGCCCGCGTAGGTGTCGCGCCCGCCGCGCTCACCTAAGAGAGACCGGTTCGGGCGGCCCGGATTCATGATTGACGAGGCGACGAAGCGGTTCGCGCCCGTGTCGTCCAGGAAGAACGGGTCGTCGGCGACGCCCGCGTAGAAGGCGGCTCCGGTCTCTTCATTATTCGTAATGACGAACTCCGGCGCTTTGTATTCTTGGTCTGAAGGAGTCGTCGGCGCGGTGAACTTCTTGTCATTGGGCAACTCGATGGTCGCGGTCTGATTCATCGTGCGACCGAGACCTTTCGAGTAGGTCACATCAACGAACGTGTCAGGCTTCGCGTCGCCCGTGTTTTCGATCTCGAAGCGGTAGCGAATGTTATGGTCGAAGATCGCCATGCCGAAGTGTTCGCCCGAAACGACGAACCCTTGCGTGCTCATGATCAGGACGACCTTCGAGTTGTCATTCGGATCAAGAAATGCGTATGTGTCGGTTAGATCGGAGCCGCGATCCTGTGTGATCGATGGCGAGTCGATATGGTCGGAGGCGCTCGTGCGCGTTGGCGGCGTTAACTCAATCGCGAGCGCGACCGTCACAGCGAGGGCGACGAGCGCGATCTTTTTATTCCTTGAGCAAATCATTTTCTCTCCTTATCCTTTCATGGATGATAAATGCGTTGGCTTATCAACAATCGCTTATTTAGGCGCGATTGTTTTTCATAGACATCGCATGGCTCCTTACGGTTTCTCGCCACGGCCTCCGGCCATGACCTCCTTGTCCGTGTCGTCCCCTTCCGCACGGGATACCGTTGAAATTAACTTTTGCGCGCCGGTTGAAGCGGTCGCATCAGTACATGTTCCCTTAACTTCTCCAATCGGCTCCGCCAAACACCAACCCTGGCCGGAGTGAATCGGCGTCGGGTGCGGCCCCCGCCCTTCATGAACTGTGCTTGTGTTTGGTATCTGAATAGAAATCCTCGCGCTGATCCCTTTTATTCCTGCACAAAGCAAAATTTATTTCTTCTCGTTCTTGAAGCCGTAAGATTCGGCAACGTCGGCTAGTTCCGCACGGAGTAATTTTCTGCCGCGAGAAAGGCGCGACATCACCGTGCCGATGGGGACGCGATGGATGGCGGCAATCTCTTTGTAAGAAAAGTCTTCGACATCAGCGAGCAACACCGCTTCGCGGTAGTGTCGCGGCAGACGTTCGAGGGCAAGCAGCACCTCTTCGTCGCCGAGTTGTTCGTTGATCGGCGGCTGATACTCCAACGAACTTTCTAACTCTGCTTCGCTGTCGTGACACTTTTTCCACCACAGTCGTCTGCGCTGATGGTTGGCTTTATTGTGAAGGATGCGGAACAGCCACGCGCGGCAGTTCGTTCCAAGCTCGAAGCGATGAAACGACTTCCACGCTTGCAGGTAAGTTTCCTGTAGCAAATCTTCGGCTTCCGTGCGATTGCCGACGAGCCGCGCGGCGGTGCGAAACAATTGGTTGAGATGGGGCAACGCCGCCGCTTCAAAGTCTTCCACCCGGACGCCTGCGCTCGTCTGAGCGGGCGATGAGCCACGCGACATGAATTTGATAATTGAGTGCTGTGCTACCGACATTAGAGATTCGCTTTCTATACCGCTTCACGACCTCGACTATGTGGACGATGCTTTGCTGACCGTGCGAGCAAGTTCTCCGCT
The DNA here is from genome assembly GCA_013816505.1 of Pyrinomonadaceae bacterium. GTDB lineage: Bacteria > Acidobacteriota > Blastocatellia > Pyrinomonadales > Pyrinomonadaceae > JACDEG01. The sequence continues at coordinate 2,217 of JACDEG010000769.1, forward strand.
CACCACGCCTCACGTTTC
>JACDEG010000011.1 GCA_013816505.1 Pyrinomonadaceae bacterium
AAGTAAGCGTGGATGCGCTACCTGTTGAGCCTTTCGTGGTCTTCCTCGACGCCGTGTGCGGATGTCGTGAATGACCACATAGAAGACGCTGCGTAAGGCTTCAACATAAGGCTCCCAACCGTCGCTGCACCACAGCGGCCAACAGCCTGGTACTAAACGCGCAGCACTGTTCTTAACCAATGTTTGAGCCGTTTCTAGTGTCCGTGGAGCGACTTGGACCTCAAGTAACAGGCGACTCTCTCGTGCCATTGAGCAATGAACCCAGTGCTTGCCCGTGTCATCTGCGGCGCTCTCTGGCGCCACCTGCTTAGTCCCTGCAAAGCTGTAGAGTTCATCCATTTCGATGGTCTCGGCAGCCACGGCTTGCACGATCTCGTGGTCAGCCAGTGCGGCTTGCGCTTCGGCTCTTTCGATGAGAGCGATGGACCGTTGTTGGATGCACCGCTTCGATGCGTGCCACGGCTTCGTAACCGAGACCTTCTATGACCTGATGCACGACGTGGTGCACTTTCTGCTCCGGAGTTTTCAGGTCATAGAAAGCCGTGCCGTAACGGTCACAGAAGGTCTTGCGACACTGGCGGCAGCGAAAGACAGTGCGCATCCCGTCACGAGTCAGATAGCGGCTGTGATATTTTACATCTTCAGCAGGTGCTCCACAGTGAACACACTGCCGGGTAGGAGGTTGAGCTGGTTTCATAGCAGAAACAGCTTGCCTCTTACCTATCAATAACTTCAAAGATCAGCTACGGAGTACCCTATCGAGAATCCCAGCCTAACTTACTCGTTGACCTTCAGCACCGCCAAGAACGCTTCCTGCGGAATCTCGACGCGCCCAACTCCGCTCCGCTTGTTCGCTATTTCGTGACGAGGTCGCGCTTCAATTCGCCGAAAGCGGCTTCTTCCATGTCAATCCGCTCTTCGATGATTTGCTTTACCCAGTCCTCAACTTTCGCCGCACGATGCAGACGCGCAAAGAATGCGGCGCGCGCGATAAGATCAGAAGGAAGCGGTAGTGCGATAAGGGTTGCCCTTTTGACACGCACAGGCTGCTCCCAAGCCGCGTCGTCATCGGCCTGCGCCGTCACCGCGTCGTCAATCTCTTCTTCGGTAATTCTACTTTTGTCGTTCATGCATCCCATCCGGTAATAATTCGCACGACGTTGCCGGGCTTTAGCTGAAAGATGATTTTCAATTGCCGTCCGCCGACGGTGCGACCGATGAGTTGATACCGGTCACGAAAAGATTTATTGCGCCGCACTTCATAGTCGGAAAAGAAACACTCAACTGCCTCCTCAAAGGTGACACGGTGCGCGGCAAGTTTGTCGTTTTGAAAATCATACTCGAAATTTGCTGGAATGAAGCGGTGCCAATCAACCATCACTCATTAACTTTCAGCACAGCGAGAAACGCTTCCTGTGGAATCTCGACGCGCCCGACTTTCTTCATGCGCTTTTTGCCTTCCTTCTGCTTCTCCAACAGTTTGCGTTTGCGCGTGATGTCGCCGCCGTAGCACTTGGCGATGACGTTCTTGCCGAGCGCCTTGACGGTTTCGCGTGCGACCACTTTGTTGCCGATGGCGGCCTGAATCGGTACTTCGAAAAGCTGGCGCGGGATTAACTCTTTCATCTTCTCGGTGAGCAACCGCCCTTTGGTCTGTGAGGTGCTGCGATGAAGGATTAGCGACAGTGCGTCGACTGGTTCGCCAGCCACCAGCACGTCGAGCTTGACGAGGTCCGATTCCCAGAAGCCGGCGAGCGTGTAGTCGAGCGAAGCGTAGCCGCGCGAGACGGACTTCAGGCGGTCGTAGAAGTCGAGCACGATTTCATTCAATGGCAATTCATACGTCAGCATCACGCGGTTGGCGCTGATGTACTCGAACTTCTTCTGCACGCCCCGCTTCTCTTCGAGTAGTGGAAGGATGCCGCCGAGGTAGTCATCAGGCGTGAGAATCGTCGCGAGGATGACCGGCTCTTCGATCTTCGCGATGCGCACCGGGTCGGGCATCTTCGCTGGCGAGTCGATCTCCAACACCTCGCCGTCGGTCGCCGTCACGACGTAGCGCACGCCGGGCGCAGTCGTAATCAATTCCAGGTTGAACTCACGCTCCAGTCGCTCCTGCACGATCTCCATATGGAGAAGGCCGAGGAAGCCGCAGCGGAACCCGAAGCCGAGCGCGGTCGACGACTCCGGCTCATAAAAGAATGACGCATCGTTTAAGCGCAGCTTGTCGAGCGCGTCGCGTAGCTCTTCGTACTGGTTCGTGTCAATCGGGTACAGCCCGGCGAAGACCATCGGCTTGATCTCCTGAAAGCCAGGAAACGGCTCCGTCGTCGGGCGCGCCGCCTCGGTCACGGTGTCGCCGATTTGAACATCCGCCACCTGCTTGATCGAGGCCGTGAGGAATCCGACCTCGCCGACGCCGAGGCTCGCAATCGGCGTCGGGAGCGGGCGGTTGACGCCGATTGTCTCCACTTGATAATCGCGTCCGGTGTTGAAGAATCGAATCTTCATGCCCGGCTTGATCGTGCCGTCAATCACGCGAAACAACACGATCACGCCGCGGTAAGAGTCGTACCACGAATCGAAGATGAGTGCTTTCAGCGGCGCGTCCGGGTCGCCGTTCGGCGCCGGGATGTCGCGCACAATCGCTTCGAGAATGTCGGGCACGCCGACGCCGGTCTTGGCGCTGGCGAGCACCGCGTTGTGTGTGTCGAGGCCGATCAACTGCTCGATCTGTTCGAGCGCCTTGTCGGGTTCGGCGCCCGGCAAATCTATTTTGTTGATGACCGGAATCAGTTCCAGATTGTTCTCAAGCGCGAGGTAAGTGTTGGCGAGCGTCTGCGCTTCGACACCCTGCGACGCATCGACAACCAGCAGCGCGCCCTCGCACGCCGACAGCGAACGCGAGACTTCGTAAGAAAAGTCGACGTGGCCCGGTGTGTCGATCAGATTCAGCACATATTCCCGTCCATCCTGCGCGCGGTAATCGAGTCTGACGGCGTGCGACTTGATGGTGATGCCGCGCTCGCGCTCAAGGTCCATGTTGTCTAAGACCTGCGCTTCCATGTCACGCCCCGCGACCGCGCCCGTCAGTTCGAGCAAGCGGTCGGCGAGCGTCGACTTGCCGTGGTCGATGTGCGCGATGATTGAGAAATTTCTGATGCGTTCGGGATTCATTATTGGCTTTCAGCGGTCAGCGGTCAGCAAAGACCATAAGCTGATGGCTGATCGCTGATGGCTGACAGCTAAAATAACAAAACGGGCGCGAAACCGCACGCACCCGTCTCTTTATCTGCTTTAATTCAGATCGGTATTAAGCCGGGGCAGCGGAGTCGCGCGCGAGCAACGCGGCGCCGACCGAGACGGCGTCGCCGCCGAGCGTCGCGGTGACGATCTTGGCCGACTCGAAGGAAGGCTGGAAAGAGCGGCGTCCGGCCTCGCGGATGATCGGGTCGAGGATCAGGTCGCCCGCCTCCATCACGCCGCCGCCCATCACGATGCACTCGATGTTGAGCAGGTTGATGACCGCGGCGACGGCCGTCCCGATGAAGCGCCCGGTGCGCTCGATCATCAATAGCGCGAAGTCGTCGCCGTTGCGAGCCTCGCGCGCGATGTCGGCGGCGGTGAAGTCGCGGTTCATCGAGAGGCGCGACAGCGAAGACGTGCCGTCGCGGAAGAGTCGGTCGTGCGTGCGACGGACGATGTTCGGTGCGGAGGCGTAGGTTTCGAGGCAGCCGGTGTTGCCGCAACTGCACTCGTTGCCTTCGGGGTCGATGGTGATGTGGCCGAACTCGCCAGCGAAGCCAGAGGTGCCGAGCCACACTCGTCCGTCGAGAATCAGCGCGCCGCCGATGCCTGACCCAATGGTGACGTAGAACATGTTGCGGCTGCCGCACCCCGCGCCGACGCTATACTCGCCGTAGGCGGCCGCGTTCGCGTCGTTCTCCAATTCGACCCGCAGGCCGGTCGCCCGCCTCAGTTCGGCGTGGAGGTCACTGCGCACGACCGAGGGTAAATCGGCGGAGACGATCACGCAGTCAGTCTCGCGGTTGACGAGGCCGGGAATGCCAACGCCGAGCGCCGCGACGCGCGGCGAAACGTCGCGCAACTCGGCAGCGACGCGTGCCACCTGAACGGCCACATTGTCGCGTTCGAGCGCGGCCTCGCGGCGCTCAGTCACGCGGCCGTCGTGCGCGACGAGCGCGGCGCGTAGCGTCACGCCGGAAACGTCGACGCCGATGTAATCTGCTGCTGGTTGTGTTGGGCTACTCATGTGGAGGCTCCTGACGGAGTTATAACGACGGACTCTCGTGGATGGGTGGTTATGAACGACGAAAATGCTAACAAAGGGGGCGGGGCCTGTCAAACAAAGCACCGCCCGTGTAGAATGGCGGCCCGGAAGGGATTCTTAAGGGATGAAGGATAAGGGACTCTTAAGGGATGAGGGCGGAGGGATGAATTAAAAATCAGAACACAGCATGCAGCACGCGGCACACAGCGGGAAACGAATTGCCCCTCATCTTCGATGTTCCGTGTCCTGTATTCCTGATTTTTTCATCCCTCCGCCCTCATCCCTTAAGAGTCCCTCATCCCTTAAGAATCCCCCTTATCCTTTTATGAACATTCGTTCCATTCTGCTGCCGACGGACTTCAGCGAGTGCGCGAGCCACGCCCTGCCCGCGGCGGCGTCGCTGGCGCGGATGTACGGGGCGCGCCTGATCTGCCTGCATGTCGTCGAGCCGATAGTCCCGACAGTCGGCTGGACACCGGTCGCCGAGCCGCTGCCGGTCGCCGACATCAGCGAGCAGTTAGAAAATTCCGCGACGCGCGAGTTGCCGAAGATCGCGCAATGTGCCGAGTGCGACGGGCTTGAGGTCGAGGACGTCATCACGCACGGCAACGCGGCCTCCGAGATTGTGCGCGTCTCGAAGGAGCGCGCCGTCGATATGATCGTGATTTCGTCGCACGGGCGCACCGGCTTTGGCAGAATGCTTTTCGGCTCGACCGCCGAATCCGTTGTGCGCTACGCCCCGTGTCCCGTACTCGTCGTCAAACCACCTTATCTAAGGTGACAGGTGACAGGTGACGGGTGACAAGATAAATCTTGTTCTTTCCTGTCACCTGTCACTGTGTTTAGTATGGACGGCCATTTTTTCCACGAGTTGGTCGAGAAGTACGGACTCTTCGCCGTCTTCTTTCTTGCGATTATCGAAGGGGACATCACGCTGCTGCTGGCGGGGGTGCTGGCGCATAGCGCGTTCTTCGGCGAGTACAGTTTCTTCAAGGTGTTGTGCGCGGGGACGCTCGGCGGCGTGATGAGTGACAACTTCGCGTACGCCATCGGACGCGGCACCCGCACCAGCGTGCGCGATTACTACTTTTACCGCGCGGCGCGCCCTCGCATCGAACGACTGACGGACAAGTTCGGGGCGCTATCAATCTTCCTTTCGAAATTCATCTATGGATTGCGCTGGGGGTCGTGCGCTTTCTACGGCGTCGCGCGGATGCCATACTTGAAGTTCCTGCCGCTGACGTTTGCGAGTTGCTTTGTTTGGGTGTTGCTCCTGAGCGGCGCAGGCTACTTTTTCAGCGGCGCAATTACCAGACTGCTCGGCGACTTTCATCAACTCGGTATCTACTTGCTAATCATCGTCGTTGTCGGCATCGCCGGCTTCTATCTCGCCGAACGCTTTTGGTTGTCGAAGAAAGTCGAAGAGGCGGACCCTCAAACGATCCAGAAGCTCGAACAGGCCGCCGAAGACAAACTGCACGAAATCGGCCACGAGATTCAGGAGCACATGCATCTGCCGCCACTCAAACGGCGCAAGAATCGCTCGAAGCGAAAGCCCGGCGACAAGAAAAGCGACTAAGAACAGCACTGAGTATGGAATGCTGAGTGCTGAGTTTAGCTTTCACTCAGCACTCAGTACTCAGCACTCAGTACTCAGCACTCAGCACTCGTTTACTATGATTATCGAAACGACCGCACCGACCCGCGTCGATCTGGCGGGAGGCACGATTGACATCTGGCCGCTCTATCTTTTCCACCCCGGCGCCTCGACCGTCAACTTCGCGATCTCTCTGGCGGCGCGCTGCCGCATCGAGACGCGCGACGACAACCACATCATTCTCGAATCACGCGACCGTCAACTGACGTTTGAGACGAGCGTTGGCGAGGTCGAAAATCTCGTTCGCGAAGAGCGCCTGGAGCTAATCTCGAAGCTCGTCCACTTCTTCAAACCTGAAACAGGTTTCCACCTCGTCGCCGAAAGCACCGCCCCAGCGGGCGCCGGCCTCGGCGGTTCGTCCGCGCTGACCATCGCGTGCATCGGCGCGCTCAACAAACTGGTCGGCGACCGCTACGACCCGCGGCGCTTCATCATCATCGCTGCCAACGTCGAGACGACGGTGATCCGCGTGCCCGCCGGTTTTCAGGATTACTACGCGGCGTTTCACGGCGGGTTGAGCGCCATTCACTTCAATGCGAATGGTATCCGGCACGAGGCTTTAGAGATCGACGCCGCGGCGCTCGAAGAACGCATCGTGATCTGCTACACCGGCGAGCCGCGGCTGTCGGGCATCAACAACTGGGAGATGACGAAGACGCATATCGATGGCGACAAGACCATCTTCGATCTGTTCGAGAACATCCGCGACTCGGCGCGGAACATGCGCGTGGCGTTGATCGAAGGCGACTGGCGAGGCGTCAGCGACGTGATGCAGCGCGCCTATCCGAATCGCAAGCGGCTGGCGCCGAACATCACCACGCCACACATGGAGATGCTGGTCGAGAAAGCGATTCGCGCGGGCGCGGAGGCGGCGAAGGTGTGCGGCGCGGGCGGCGGCGGCTGCATCGCGTTCCTCTGCGCGGAAGGCGCGAAAGAGTCAGTCACGCGGGCGCTCGCAACGGAAGAGGGCGCGCAAGTCCTGCAATGGAAGTTCGCGCGCGAGGGCCTCACCGTCAGCACGAGTTAACCGCACACACGCTCAAGTTTCGAGCGCGAGATGCGTTGTGATGTGAACAGGTGAGCGCGGATGTTCACGATTGTCGTCGATGATGTGGTGGAGTTCTTGATGTAAGTGTGGGAAAAGCGGCGTCCGGGCCACCGCACTCCATAGTGGATTGCGAATTATCTTGAGATTGTTTAGCGGCGAGCGCGTGGCCGCTTGTCAACCCGGTTGGTTGTGCAAGCCGATGTCACTTGCCGGCGCGCGCCTTGGCTTCATCGACGACACGCTGGAGACGCGCGATCTTTTCTTCTTTTGTTTCGCCGGGCGGCGCGGCAAGGTGCGGCGGGGGCGGTGGGATGCCTTTGCCGGATGTGGCACTCTTCGGCGCGGCGTTCTTTGGTGCGCCGGGCGTCAGTTCGGTCGAAGCTTCGGGTGCGAGGTCGGCGACTGTTTCCGCGCCGGCGGCGGGGGACGCGGTGGCCGCCGCCGGACTCAAGGGGACGGCTGAAGCCTGCCCGGTCGCGGCCTGCGCTTCGGCGGCAGGACGATGGGCGTCGGCGGATGGTGACGAGTTCAAACCGGAGGTCGAGGCGGCGGTCGGCGTCGTCCGCACCGGAGTTTCCGCCGTGGGCATCGGAGTTTCCGCCGTCGCAGCCGTTGTTGATTCATCCTCGCCTCCAGCCGCAGCCGCTTCCTTGCGCCGCTTCGCTTCGGCGACGACGCCCTTCAGACGCGCGATTTTCTGTTCGGGCGTCTCGCCTTCGATTGGCCCCGCCGCGCCGGGAATCGGAACGGCGGTCGCTTTGCGTGCGTTCGCTTCGGCGATGCGCCGCGCACGCTTCTGTTCAACTGTTTCATCGTCCGGTTCGGCGCTCTTCGGCGCGGGCGCGGAAGTTTTCGCCGCCGGAGTCGCGCCCGGCGCTGGCTTCGCCGGTGCAGCGGGCTTCGCGGGGACGTGTGCTGCCGGCACATCGGTGGGAACCCACGCCCCCGTATCTGATTTTCTGAAAGCGGGAAGCGTGCCGCCCGCCGCCTGCAACAGTGCGGTTAACTCTTTCTGGACGAATCGTTGCTGACGCGGGTCGCGGACGTGGCCGAGCGGCGGCCCCATGTAAAGCGCGCCGCAGGTCTGACACTTGAACAATACATCGTCGCCGCGCAAATGCACCTCGGCTTCTTCGCCGCCAGTGCGCAACTGCTTCAAGTGGCCGTTGCACAGCTTACCTTTTTCATTCTTTTCGTTGCACACCGTCTGGGCGTTGACGATCTGCTTCGGCACGCCGGATTGCGAGGTCTGTTGCTCGGTCGGCGCGATCTTCGCGGTCAAAGGCGCGGCGGCTAAAGACACATTCGCGCCAGAGGCATCAGTTGACATGTTCCCCCTTGCCGTGTAGTCGGCTGTTTGAAAGGAAAGAGATAAGTATCAAGGCAAAAATAAATTTTCGCCGCAGCAAGCTGCGGAGTATTGCGGATAGCAGGCGAACATTCGCAGCAAGCTGCGGGGCATTTACCCGCTAAGAGTAAAAAGGGAACAGGCAAAAGTGAAAGTCAATCAAGACGATAGATGTGTTCAACCCTGATCCTGGATAACTTTTGCGCGAGGTACTTAAGCCGCTTCCACTCCATGATCGCTCCCAATTCACGCCCGCATCTTACGGAGAACCCAACGCGGGCGTCAACAAATAAAGGGATGAAGGACTCTTAAGGGATGAGGGATGAAGGATGAGGGATGAATAAAAACCAGAAGACAGCATGCAGCACACAGCACACAGCAGAAAAGAAGCCGCCTCTGATCTTCGACGTTCCGTGTTCTGTATTCCGTATTCTTGGTTTCTTCATCCTTCATCCTTCATCCTTCATCCTTCCGCCCCCTGTAGTATCCTACGCGGCGCATGTTGAAAACGGTGCTGGGTGTGTTGTGGAGGGGCGCGCCGAAGCGTGTGCGTCGATGGGGTATATGGGCGTTCGAGCCGCGTTTCGCGGTCACCGCCGGGGCGGTCGTGCTCGACGAGCGCGGGCGTGTGCTGCTGCTCAATCACGTCTTTCGACGGGGCAGCGGGTGGGGTATTCCGGGCGGCTTTCTGATGAAGGGCGAGCAGCCCGAAGACGCCATCCGGCGCGAGTTGTGCGAAGAGACGGGGGTTGAACTCGAGCGCGTCAACCTGGCCTTCGTGCGCACGCTGAAGCGCCCGCGTCAGGTGGAAATTATCTACCTCTGCCGCGCGCGTGACCCCGCCGAAGCGGTCGCCCGGAGTGTCGAGATTGAGAGCCTCGGGTGGTTCGCCCTTGATGACTTGCCGCCGGAGTTGGGGAACGATCAGCGGCGGTTGATTGAACGCGCGCTGGCGGGTGGCGCGACTCCCTCCGTCCAATGATATGCTGTAACCAAAAAATGGAGTAGTAGGTCAGTTTGAAATTCTAAACCAGTATTGATGCGGCCCTAATTCTCAAACTGACCCACTGCCAAAAATGGAGGTCAGATGATAGTGGTAGAGCTGTCTTCCGTCGATCCCTATTCTCTAAAAGAAAACCGGAGATTGATACAGCGAACATCTGGGTATGCTCAGCGTCCTCAGCGTTCGCGAGCGGTGAATCTATTTTTTTTAAATCCTTAGCCTCTGACCTCTGATTCAGGAGACCGAAACATCATGATGCCGAAACTCATTCCGTCGCAGGACGAAGTGATGCAGACTCTGAAACGCACGGGCGCTTTCCGCGAGGGACACTTCATTTACCCGTCGGGCAAACACACACCGCACTACTTCCAAATGCCGCTCGCCTTCCGCTATTACGACACGGCGCGCGTCCTCGCCGTCGCCCTCAGCCGAAAATTCCGGACCGAGAAGATTGTTTCCAGCGCGCTGCCTAAAATCGCGGTCATCAGCCCCAGCCCCGGCGGCATCCCCGTCGCCTTCGGCGTGCGCGACGCTTTGAGCGCCGAGCAGATTTACTGGGCCGAACGCGAGGACGGTAAGCGCCGGTTTCGCCAGTACGTCAATCAGGGCGGAGTGCATCCGGTCATCATCGTCGACGACATCACGCGCACCGGCGACGCACTATTAGAAACCGTCGATCTCGTCCGCGAACTCGGTGCGCCGATCATCGGCTGCGGCGTGATCGTGCGTTTCACTTCAGCGCCGGAGAAGATAGACGACGATGTGCCGATTCTGTCGCTCGCCGAGTACGATGCCAAATGGTATGACGATGGCGAGAATTGCGTGGAGTGCCGAGACGACGCGCCGGCCGAACACGTCAGATTCTGACAACGAAGAAGCGAGCGGACGGGTGGTGGGCGAAACATCTCTGACCGGTTCGTGTCCGCCCCGATTCGTGTCCGTCACGGCTTGGTCTGGCTCGCCCGCCCTGGTGCCGGTACGGTGGTTAGTATTGTTTGACCGTGCGTGTGACTTTTTTAGGAACGAGTGCCGGCGTGCCGACGCGCGAGCGTAACGTCGCAGGCGTCGCGCTCCAGTTGCCGCAACGCGGCGAGTGGTGGCTGTTCGACTGCGGCGAAGGAACTCAGCTTCAGATTCTGAGAAGCGGCCTCAGCCTCGGTCAACTGACGCGCGTCTTCATCACACACATGCACGGCGACCATCTGTTTGGCCTGCCCGGTTTGCTCGCAACTGGCCGACTGGCCGGTAACGCCCGCCGCGCCGACGTCTACGGGCCGCCCGGACTGGCGGACTATTTACGCGCCTGCTGGCAATCGACCGAAGCCGGCACCACCCTCCCCGTCGAAGTTCACACGCTCGCCCCCGGCGAAATCTACCGCGACGATGAATTCGCGGTTAGTTGCCTGCCGGTCAAACATCGCGTGCCCGCCTTCGGGTTCCGCGTCACCGAACTGGAACGGCCCGGACGTTTCCGCGCCGAAGAGGCCGCCGCGCTCGGCGTCCCGTTCGGCCCGCTCTTCGGCAGGCTCAAGCGGGGCGAGACGATCACACTCGACGATGGCCGGCGCGTTGACGGTGCCGCGCTGTGCGACCCGCCGGAACAGGGCCGTTCAATTGTCTACAGCGGAGACACGGTCTTTTGCGAAGAGATGGTGCGGTTGGCGCATGACGCAGATGTGTTGATTCATGAATCAACGTTCGTCGGCGCGGACGAAGAGTTGGCGCGCCGTAGTCGTCATTCGACGGCGGCGATGGCGGCGCAGGTCGCGGCGCAAGCCGGCGCGTGGATGTTAGTGCTGACGCACATCAGCCCCCGCTATGCGCCCGGCAAAGCGTCTGCCCCAACAGACCTGCTCGATGAAGCGCGCGCGATCTTTCCTCGCACCGAGCTGGCACACGACTTCCTGAGCTTTGAAGTCGCGCGACGGGTGAACCCGAAACACAGATAACCCGCCATGCTGTGACGAATGAAGAATGACGGGCGTAAGGCAGTAGAAAGCTTAAGCGGAAAAGGGATAGCATGTCCTCTGATTTGACATTTATCACCAACGAAGACGGACGCAGTCTGCGCGCTCGCTTCTACGATTTGCTCGGTGCCAACACTCGCTAAGCGTTGGTACATTGAAAATCCTGATTTGTGGTTGTGTTATATCTGCTGGAACTGTGACATGGATAAGTACCCGGCAGTTTCCAAGTATTTACGACGCTTTGAGGAGCAACTAAAAGCAAGACCTGAGGTTAAACGAGGAACTATCCCATGGTATGCGCTCAGTAGGTACGCAGCAGACTATTGGCAGGAATTTGATGGAGCAAAAATTATTTACCAAGAGATTGCGACTTATCATGCGTTCGCTTTTGATGAAAGCGGAATCTACTCTAATAATAAAACCTACCTTATCCCTTGTGATAATTTATCGCTGCTCGGATTCTTGAATTCAAAGCTAACGTGGTGGTTTCTGCATCAAGTCTGCTCCAAACTGCAAGGCGGTGCGCTGGCGATGCAAACGCCTTACATCTCGCAAATCCCAATCCTAGAAGCCACGCCCAAACAGCAAGCACCAATCGTCAAACTCGTTGACCAAATTCTCGCCGCCAAGCGCGCCGACCCGCAAGCAAATGTGAGTGAATGGGAACGCCAGATTGACCGTCTCGTGTATCAACTTTACGAACTCACGCCCGCAGAGATTGCGGTTGTCGAAGGCAGCGCGCGACCGTGACGAGGCGACTTTATAGTAGAATGCCGACGGAGGTGGAGACGTGGCAACAAACAGATTGGAAACAATCCTGCGCGAGGCACAGCGACTTTCGCCTGAAGAATTGGCGCAGTTAATCAAACAAGCTGCTGATCTGCTGGCGCGGAGTCGGCAAGTTGCGTCGCCGCCAACGCCGCGCTATGTGTCTCTGTTCGGTTCCGGCAAAGGTTCATATGCCACGCCCGAAGAAGCAGACAATTTTGTGCGCGAGGAGCGTAGCGCATGGGAATAGTCAGCGCAGTGTTGGGGCGGACAGTTTATCTTGACACGAATATCATCATTTATGCGGTTGAAGGCTTCGCTCCGTTGGCGGGCCAAATCACGGCCCTGCTGCAAGCCATGGACGACGCGGAGATGATCGCGGTTACGAGCGAATTAACGCTGGCCGAGGTTCTGGTAAAACCGCTCACAGATGGAAATACAACCGTGCAACACGCTTACCAGACCTTCCTGCAACCGACGCCCGCTTTGCAAATCATTCCTATCAGCCGCGACCTCTTGGAAGCAGCCGCGGCTCTGCGCGCGGCAACCAAGTTAAAGTTGCCTGATGCCATTCACTTGGCAACCGCTCATCGCTACGGTTGCGACTCGTTTCTCACCAACGATGAGTTGTTCAAGTCCGTCGGGGACGCGCGCGTCAAAATACTTGCTGAAATCAGTCTCGTGTAATGAGCTTTACAAATTGACCGCCTCCTCACCGCCAAGCGCGACGACCCGCAAGCGGACGTGAGCCGGTGGGAGCGTGAGATTGACCATCTCGTGTATCAACTCTACGAACTGACCGACGACGAGATGGCGACTGTCGAAGCGGCAAGCGTTAAACTGAAAACACTGAACGAATCAAAGGAGTTGCCATGAACGCGATTTATCAAGTCAACGCCGACGAACTCGACCAGCAGTTTCTCGATGCGCTGAAGGCGATGTTCAAAAACAAGGAGATTGAAATCACCGTCTATGAACGCGACGAGACGGCGTATCTCTTGCGTTCTCCGGCGAACCGCGAACGCCTCTTGCGCGCCGTCGCCGATGTCGAAAGTTCGCAAAACATCATCCTGCCGGAACAGGAACAATTCCAGTGAGGCTCATCGCGTTTCACCAAACAGCTTTCGACGACTACAACGAATGGGCTAAGACTGACAAGAAACTGTTCGAGCGCATTCGACGCCTGATCGTGGAAACCATGAAGACTCCCTTCGACGGCATCGGCAAATCCGAACCGCTCAAGCACGAACTCAAAGGCTACTGGTCACGCCGCATCTCAGACGAACATCGCCTCGTCTACAAAGCCACCGACGAACAACTCATTATCATTTCGTGCAAATACCACTACGAGTAATCGACGCCAAGCGCGGACGTGCGCAAGCGAATGTGAGTCGGCGGGAGCGCGAGATTGACCGTCTCGTTTATCAACTCTACGAACTGACCGACGACGAGATTGCGATTGTCGAAGCGGCAAGCGGCAAGCGTTAAACTGGAAGCATTGGAGGCAGACCGAAATGAAACATCAATTCACGGCTCATGTCTGGCAGGAAGAGGAATGGTACATCGCTCAATGCGTTGAGGTGGATATAGCAAGTCAGGGCGCAACCGAAGATGAGGCGATGGAAAACCTGCGCGACGCGCTCGCGCTTCACTTTACCCCACCCGTCGCTACCGTCACGCCGCACCTGCGCGTCCTCGAAGTGGAAATCCAAGCTGCATGAAGCCACTGCCATTCCGCATCGTCAAAAGCAAGCTGGAAAAGGCGGGCTTTGTCGAAGTGAGCCAGAGCGGGAGTCACAAGTTACGACGACTTCGTGGAACGCGCGCGGCAGCATCCGATAGCCCGCAAAGTTAAACTTGCGGACATTGAAGATAAACCTCAACTTGTTACTTCTCTAACTTTAAATCCTCCGGCACGAAGTCGACCGCGATCACTTCGCCGTCGAACTTCGCCTTCGCTGCCGCGCGGTAGATCACGACGACGGGCTTCGGCGCAAAGCGCACGTCACAATCAATCTCCTGCCCCGCGTCTGCCACGTGGGAAGTAAATTTAATGTTCTCGAAAGTCGCGTTGTGCATCTTCAGCAACCGTTCGCCGACTTTGACGTGCAGCACCGCGCCCGCGCCGACGCACTCGATGCGCATCAGCAAGCCGCGCACCTGCTCGCCATCGACGCGCCGCTTGAGCGTCGGTTTGAAAGGCGGGGGAGGTTGAGCCGCGTCTTCAAGTTTCGTGTCCTTTCGCGCCGCATCCTCCACGATTCTCGACGCGGCTTCGTCGGATTTGTAGCGCGCGGCCTGTTCCTCCATCGAGGCGAGGTTGTTGTAGAGCGACTGTGAACGCTCGCGCAGTTGCGCGTCAGGACTGTTGCGCACGATTGATTGAAGGGCCATCCGTGCCGACTTGAAATCCTGCTTGCGCATGTAGACCTGCACGAGCGAGAAGGCGAAATCCTGACGACTCGGCGCCAGCGCGAGCGCCCGTCGAAGCAGTGGGATCGTTTCGTCCAACTGCTCACCCGTTACAAGGTTGACGAAGGCCAGCAGGCTGTATGATTCGGGGAAGTTCGGCGCCAGCTCGATGGCCCTTTTCAACTCGGCGCGCATCTTTTGCGCCGCCTCCGTCGGGTAACCCGAAATCAACTGCCCCTCGCCCATCCCCTCGCGGCTGAGCGCATAAGCGTAATAGAAGTGCGCCATGTGATTCCGCGTGTCGGCAACAACCGCGCGTTCAAGATGCTGCCTCGCTTCAGCGAACTTCTTCTGCCGCACATGCAGCATGCCGAGCGATGCGTGCGCCATGCCGAGATTTTCGTCGAGCGCGATGGCCTGCCGCAGGCGTGCTTCGGCGTCATCAAGGCGGTTAATGTGCAGCAGCAAATCGCCGAGGTAGGCGTTCGCCTCGGCCTCCGTAATTTCCGCGCTCTGCATCTCCGCATCGAACTCAAACTTCTGATTGAACTTAATAGATAGAACCGGGTACGAACTCCGCTGAACGTAACTCTGTAATTCCTTCTCCATCGTTTTCAAGTCGGTCTGGAAAGCCTGTTGAAAGCTCTCCTCGATAGCCATCCCACTCCCCAACAGGTCAACGAAGCGTCCGAGTTGCGTCTGGCGCGCGCCTTTGTTGCCGAGGAGCAGGTAATGCACCAGCGCCCACGACTCGGCGTAAAAGATTCCGCGCTTGTCGCGTTCATTATAAGCCGGAGATCTGTGGTCAACCGCGAAGAGCGTCTCCAACGGGATGAACTTCTCGCGCAACTGAAATACGTGGTTGGAGATTACCTTGCCGAGCAGCACCTGTTTATCGCCGTCTTCGAGGTCGAATGTGCTGTAGTACTCAGCGAGGCCTTCGTTGAACCAGACCGGCGCGCGGGCGACGGTGTTGCCGACGAGGAGATGTGCGTACTCGTGAAAGATGACGGCGTAAGGGTTCTCGGCGCGCGACACGGGCGTCAGCGTGATGTAGTTAACGTCGGGGCCTGATTGAAAATAGCCGGCGACCTCCATCGGCTTCCCACCGTAGAGCGGCTTGAAAGGCTTGTAGGCGCCATCGCTTTTAAAGACGATGACGGTCGTCAGCACCGGCGAGTTGAACCGCGATTTGGTGAGCAGCTTGGTCAAGACGTCGCGGAACTGTTCAAGTCGGACAGCCACCTTGCGGATGTCGCGCTCGGCGGCGTTCCCGACGAGCAAGAAGTTTTTCGAGCGGACGCGCGTCCAGGTCTCTTTCGCCGACGAGACGGGAACAAATGTGAAGAGCGAAAGCAGCAGGACCGCCGCAAGAATTGAGGCGCAGCGTTTCATATGTTTAAGTCTCCCTGGTGAGTGATTGAGAGGTAAACGATACCTGAAGTGTGAGGCGTGAATCGGTCGGTTCAGCCTTTCAGTTGAGCCGGATTCTGCTGATTCCTTGACGTCAGATGAGCAAAGATGCAGCGGCTCTTTAGCATAGCGTAAAACTTGAGAGCGTCAACTTGATTTTGAAGGCGGGAGCCGACCATCGGTTGACCCTCGGATCACGTGCGCCCGCCGGCCCGCCGTTCCATCTGCCACTTGATAATGCCCCAGTGCCTGACGGGCAACAGCCTTTGGAAGAGTTCGATCAGGTGCGCGTCGGCGCCGACAAGGACGCGCGGTCTGCCGCGTAGCATTCCGTTAACGATGCGCTCGGCGGCGACTTCAGCCGTCGTTCTGGCGAGGCGCTCGAACCTTTCGGTCTCCGCACTGTGCTCAACCGAAGTAGTCGCGGCACCGATTCGCGCGCTCGCCGCGATCCGCGTGCTGATGCCGCCCGGATGAACCGCGGTCACAAAGACGTTCGTGCCTTCCAACTCGTGACGCAGCGCCTCTGTAAAGCCGCGCACCGCGAACTTGCTCGCGGCGTATGCCGAATGCCCCGCCGGCGCGAAGAAGCCGAAGACGCTCGACAGGTTAACGATGTGAGCGCGCGGCTGCCGCCTTAGAATCGGCAGAAAAAATTTGCAGCCGTAGACCACGCCCCAGAAGTTGACGCCCATCAGCCACTCGATGTCGGCAATGGAAATCTCCTCGACGTTACCGAGCAGCGCGACCCCGGCGTTGTTGATTAAGTGCGTCGCCCGCCCGTGTTGCTCGACCACCTCGCGCGCGAACTCTTCCATGCGATGTGCGTCCGAAACATCAACCATGTGCGTCGTCACCGAGATGCCTGCCTCTGAAGCACCCGCCGCCGTCTCATGCAAGCCGCGCTCATCAACATCGGCGAGCGCCAATGCCGCGCCCGCTCGTGCCAGATGAAAGGTGAGCGCGCGCCCGATGCCGGAGGCGGCGCCGGTGATGACCGCGACGCTGTTTTCGGGAAGACGCATGAGCGAAGAAGTCGGGAGTCGGAAGTTTGAAGTCAGGAATCAGGAGTCGGAGTAATAAAGTGGTAAAGGTTTGATTGTTCCTGGAAACTTCTGTCTTCCGATTTTTATGTGTTAAGCGCCGGAGCGAACGGTTGTCGGTCCGGGTGCTGAGGCAAGACGGCGCAGGCGGCGTTCCTTGCGCAGTAGCAGTGGCAGCAGATACTTCGCCAACTTCATCTGCCGGAGCGCCTGGTGCGGGTTTAGCAAGTGCGTCTTCGGTAACGGCGAGCCGCTCTCTTTCATCACCAGACCGATGGGCAAATCCATTCGATCCTGAAGCTTGATGATCTGCGTCAGCATCTCGGCGGCGGGCGTCACGAGGGGGCCGAAGCCGTAGCGCACCTGACTCGTGCCGAAGACGTAAATGTTTTTGTAGTCCGGCAGGCACATGCCGCTGTAGAGCGATGCAAGACCGCCTTTAACGGGCACCATCCCGTCGGGCAGAAACGGAAAGCTCAAGTGAAAGCCGGTCGCGCAAACCACCAGGTCGTACTCGCCCGTGCTTCCATCAGCGAAGCGCACTCGTCTTCCATCGAACCGCGCCACGTCGGGACGCGGCGTGATCCGCCCGTGCTTGATGTAGTGTAAAAGCTCGCCGTTCAAGGTCGGGTGTCGCTCGAAGATTTTGTGATCCGGTTTCGGCAGTCCGTACTTTTGATAGCGCCCAAACACGACGCGGAGCACCGCGCGCAACAGCAGGCGCTGCGCAGAGACGGGCACCCATCCCGGTAGCAACTCGACCAGCGGCACACCGAAGACGACCTTCGGCAGAAACCAGTAGCCGCGGCGCAGGCTGATGTCGCAACTGATGCCCACCCGCGCCGCCTCCGCCGCGACATCACACGCCGAGTTGCCGCCGCCGATGACGAGCACCCGCCGGCCCGCGAGTTGTTCCGGCTGTCGGTAGTCCTTCGAGTGGATCAACTCGCCCGCGAACTCGCCCGGATAGTCTGGGAAGCGCTTGTCCCAATGATGCCCGTTGCACACGATCAGCCCTTTGTAGATGCGCCGCTCGCCGCCGGCTAATTCCAACTCCCAGCGACCATCGGAGAGCGGTCGTGCCATCACTACCCGGGTGTTGAATTGAATGCGCGGGCGCAGGTCGAACGCCTCAGCATAGTCGCGCAGATATTCAAGCATCTGGCGCGCACTGGGGAAATCAGGGTAGTGCTTTGGCATCGGGTAATCGGCGAACTCGGTCGTCTTCTTCGACGAAATGATGTGCGCCGTGCGGTACACGCCGTGATACCAGTTCCCACCGATGTCATCGTCCGCCTCAATCTGTTCATATGGAATCGAGGCGTCCTGAAGCGCCTTCGCCACGGCAAGACCAAGCGGCCCCGCCCCGACGACTGCCATCATTTCAGCGCGTTCGTGCATGGATGTAATGGAATGGTGGCAAGTGTGGAACTGCTCCGACAGCTTTTTACTTTCGCTGTTTATGTCACATCTCGTGACGGTTGGTGAGCGCCTTGTCCATCGTCACTTCGTCGACGTATTCGAGGTCGCTTCCGACGGGCATCCCCATCGCGATGCGCGTGACACGTACGCCGAGGGGTTTCAGCAGCGTGTTGATGTAGCTGGCCGTGGCCTCGCCCTCCATGTTCGGGTTGGTGGCGAGGATAACTTCGCGCACCTCGATGCCGTCGTTGTTTTCAGGCCGCAGGCGCGGCAGCAAATTACGCAGGCGCAGGTTCTCCGGATGAACGTTGCGGATCGGCGACAGACTTCCGTGCAGCACGTGGTAGAGACCTTTGTAGCTGCGCGTCTTTTCGACCGCGACGAGGTTGTAAGGCTCTTCGACGACGCAGATGATCGAACGGTCGCGCGTGGGTGAGGAGCAGAAGCGGCACGGGTCGACATCCGTCAGGTTATTACAGATCGCGCATGACACGATGCGGCGCTTGACCTCTTGCATCGCCACGGCGAAACGTTCGACATCGGCCTCTGACATCCGCAGCACATGGAAGGCGAGACGCTGCGCCGTCTTCTGGCCGATACCGGGCAGACGCTTGAACTCGTCGATCAATTTAACGACTGGTTCTGAGTATTCGAGCATGTTGATGATTTTTGGTTTGCAATTTTTGGTTTGCGATTTGAAGATGTATGAACTTTACCCTTGATCCATCGTTCAATCACAAAACTAAAATCGCAAATTACATTAGTCCTCCGAGTCCGGGCGGAAGCATCCCGCCGAGCTTGCCCTGCATGGCTTCGTCCACCTTGCGGCTCGCTTCGTTAATCGCCGCCACGATCATGTCCTGGAGCATCTCGACATCCCCCTCTTTGACGGCTTCCGGGTCGATCCTGAGCGCGGAGATTTCCTTCGTGCCGCGCATCTGGACGGTCACGACGCCGCCGCCGGCAGAAGCGTCGACGACCATCGACTCCATCTCCTTCGCCATCTTCTCCTGCATCTGTTGCGCCTGCTTCATCATTTTTTGCAGGTCCATCCCACCGGGAAATTTCATTGCCTTAAACCCCTCTCTTCGATTGAGTATCGTGTCACGTCATCCTAACTTTCATCCGGCACGGAATGCAACGATGAAAGTCTGGAGTCTTGGAGTCAGGAGTCTGGAGGCCATCGCGGTTTTGTTCCTGACTTCAGACTTTAGACTCCTGACTCCTGACTCATTTGTGTTATAAGCGAATCTCAAAGCCATGAAGCGTTACGTCATCAAAAAGGCCGGCGGCGCTGGCGTGCCCGAAAGGCTGGCGCGCTACCGCGAGGAGTTGAACGAAGAGCAGTTTGCGGTCGTGACTGCGCCGCTCTCGCCGGCGTGCGCGGCGCTGGTCATCGCGGGCGCCGGGTCGGGGAAGACACGCGCGATTACGTACCGCGTCGCGTACCTGATTGAGCAGGGCGTCGCGCCGGCGCGCATCATGCTCGCGACGTTCACCAATCGCGCCGCACGCGAGATGTTAAGGCGCGTCGAACAACTAACCGGCAATGATGGCGGCGGTCAGGTCAGTCGTCGGGTGTGGGGCGGGACGTTTCACCGCATCGCGAATCTTGTTTTGCGCCGCCACGCCGCCGCGCTCGGCTATGACGCGAGCTACACGATCCTCGACGCGGAGGACGCGCGCGACTTTTTGAACGTGTGCGTGGACGAAGCGGGCATCGACACCAGGGCGCGTCGCTTCCCGAAGGCCGAAGTTTTACAGGACATCGTCAGCTTTGCGAACAATACCGACCGGCCGATCAGTGAAGTGGTCGCGCGGCGTTATCCGCAGTTCGAGCCGCTGACGTCGCAGATAACGCGCGTCGACCGTCTCTTCGCGGAGCGCAAGCGCGGGCGCAACGTGATGGACTACGACGATCTGCTGCTCAATTGGAAGCGTCTGCTGATCGAGAAAGACGAAATCGCTCGGCTCTACCAAGAGCAGTTTCAGCACATCCTGGTCGACGAGTTTCAGGACACCAACAAGCTTCAGTCGGAGATCATCGACCTGCTCGCCGTCGGGCACCGCAGTCTGATGGTCGTCGGCGACGACGCGCAGAGCATCTTCGCGTGGCGCGGCGCGGAGTGGTCGAACATCTACGAATTCCCGCAGCGTTACCCGGAGGCGAAAGTCTTCCGCCTCGAATCGAACTACCGCTCGACGCCGGAGATTCTCGCGGTCGCGAACGTCTCGATTGCGTCAAACCGCAAACAGTTCCCGAAAGTGCTGCGCGCGGTGCGTCCGAGCCTCGGTCTGAGTCCGGCGCTGGTGCCGTGTCACGACGCCGACCAGCAGGCGGCCTTTGTCGCGGCGCGCGTTCTTGAGTTGCGCGACGAAGGCGTGCCGCTCGACGAAATCGCGGTGCTCTATCGCTCGCACTATCACTCGCTCGAATTACAGTTGGAATTGACGCGGCGCGGCGTCCCGTACCGCGTCCGCAGCGGCG
This sequence comes from Pyrinomonadaceae bacterium, assembly GCA_013816505.1. Lineage (GTDB taxonomy): Bacteria > Acidobacteriota > Blastocatellia > Pyrinomonadales > Pyrinomonadaceae > JACDEG01. Next base: position 20,861 of record JACDEG010000011.1, read on the forward strand.
TGCGCTTCTTCGAGCAGGCTCATATCAAGGACGTTATTTCGTATCTGCGACTGGTCGCCAACCCGCGCGATGAATTGGCTTGGAAGCGCGTGCTGCGACTGATTCCGCAAGTCGGCAACGCGACCGCGAACCGCGTCTGGGAACAGATTGCCGCCGCGCCTGACCCGCTCGCACTCGTCTTGCGCGGCGGGGCGGATGCGGCGGCGACGAAGCGTGGCGGCGGATGGGCCGAATTCCGCGCGCTGCTCGAAAGCCTTGTGCATGACGAGACGCGCCGCAGCCCCGCGCGGCAGATCGAGATCGTTCTGGCGCGTGGCTACGAAGCTCATCTGGCGGCGACATACGAGAACGCCGAGTCGCGCCTGGAAGATTTGCGGCAACTGGCGCACTTCGCCGCGCGGTACGATTCGACTGAAGATTTCCTCGGCGAGCTGGCGCTGCTTTCGACCGAGCGCTACGGCGCGCCGCAAGCTTTGACCGGCGAAGACGTAGTGATGGGCGGCGACGAGGACGAGTTGCTGACGCTCACCTCCGTGCATCAAGCGAAGGGCTTGGAGTGGCGCGCGGTCTTTGTGATCTGGGCAGCTGACGGAAAGTTTCCAAGTCCGCGGAGCTTGCGTGACGCCGAGGGCGAAGAGGAAGAGCGCCGCCTGTGGTACGTCGCGCTGACGCGTGCGCGCGATCAACTCTACGTCACCTATCCGCTGATGGTCACCGACTATAACCGGCAGACAATCGTCCAGCGTCCCTCGCGTTTTGTGACCGAGGTGCCACCCGACCTCTACGAAATCTGGAGCCTTGATGAAGAGATCGATTCGGCCCCGCTCGCCATTACGCCGGACGAGTACGTGAATTGAGAGGAAGATGATTTCACCAAGCCACCTACGGGAAATTGCTAGAGCGCGACTTAAAGATTCTGAGGTTCTTTACACGAACGGTAGGTATGATGGTGCTGTCTACCTTTGCGGGTATGCAGTTGAAGTAGCTCTGAAGGCACGGATTTGCAAAACCTTAAAATGGACTGAGTTCCCTCCCAAGGGCTCAGGCGACTACCGGAGCTTTAAAGTTCATGACTTAGCTATCCTGCTCAAATTTACGGGTTTAGAGGCTAAGATAAAAACCAAGTTCTTTTCAGATTGGTCCATTGTAGAACTTTGGAGTTCTGAATCAAGATACAATCCTGTTGGTACAGCTTCACCGGCTGATGCACAGAATATGATTGATTCAACAAGAAACTTGTTAAAGGCTGTGCTGCTATGAATGAAGAAATAGTTGATAAGCTTATCTCCGTAGAAAAAGAAGCCGCCAAAGAGAAAGGTGATTTCACCCTCTTTGGAGCCTTTGAGCGTCAAGACACATCAGGCATGTGGGATATAGTGATCTCTGCTCCGTGGATCAATGTGAAAAATAAACAATACTATGATTACTTTGCTCGTAAGATAAATGCAAAGTTAACCCCTGAAGAAATTGTCACGTTATCAAGAATTGTACTGCTAGAACCAGCAACGCCGTTTGTGAGAGCTATCAATAAGATGCTTAAAATTAAGCATCGCAATCCGCAGTTTATTAATTCTGTTATTAATGGTGTCTTCATTAAAAATGCATACATAATCTCTTCGAAACCGGATGCAAGCTTTATCTTCAAATCAAAGTAGTAGAACTCACCCCTGGACATGCCTTCTTGCCGTTATTTTGTTGATGCGTAGGGCCACACTCTGCCGCAGACTGGTTGCCGAGTGGATTGGAATGCGTAACATCAACTACCAAATCTGTCATCAATAATGTCGAGAACCGATAACAGCAAGGCTTACCAATCCGACCGTACGCTCAGCGCGGAGGTAAAGCTTTATTACGACCTTCACCTGCCGGTCGAGACTCCCGCACCGCTGCTGATCGCGTTGCACGGTTACGGCAGCAACAAAGCGTGGATGATGCGCGAGGCGCGGTCATTTGTACCGGAGAATTTCGCCGTCGCCGCGCTGCAAGGTTTTCATCAGCACATGAAAGAGCCGAAGGAAAAAGGCGGGCCGCTGCGTTACGGTTTCGGCTGGCTGACCAACTTTCACCCGGAAGATGCAGTCGCGCTGCATCACCGCGCGTTGCTCGACTTGATCGAGACGCTCGCGCGCGAAGGCGTCGCGGATCAAGGGCGCGTCTTCCTCTTCGGCTTTTCGCAATCGTGCGCGCTCAACTATCGGTTTGCCTTCACCCACCGTGATATTTTGCGCGGTGTGATCGGCATCTGCGGCGGGTTGCCGGGTGACTGGGAGACAAGCACTCAGTACGGCGCGACGGACGCCGCGGTAATTCATCTCCACGGCATGCGCGACGAGTTTTACCCGCCGGAGCGCGTCGCCGGTTACGCGGAGAGCTTGCGCCGCCATGCGAGTGACGTAGATGTGCGGGGCTATGATGCCGGGCACGAGCTGGTGCCCGCGATGCGTGACGATGTGCGCGGGTGGTTGCGGCGTCTCGTTGACGGCGGCGAGCGTCGCGTCGTCTGAAGTAGGGCTAGAAAGACGGAGGAGTGATTGATATGAACAAGAGACTTCTACTTAACGGCGTCCTGCTTGCTGCCGCGACAGCTTTCTCGCAGGCGGGTTGTGCGACGATGCCAGAGGCGACGGGCGCGGATAATGACAAGCATGTGGCGGGGGTGCGCGCCGTGCTCGACGCGCAGGTGGCGGCGTGGAACCGCGGCGACATAGAAGAGTTTATGAAAGGCTACGAGCGGGCGGACGGCATCGTCTTCGTCTCCGGCGACAGCGTGACGCGCGGCTGGCAGACCGTGTTTGAGCGATACAAAAAGAACTATGACTCGCGCGAAAAGATGGGCACGCTCGCCTTCAGCGAACTAGAGATTAAGCCGCTCAGCCCGTTCTACACGACAGTCGTCGGGCGCTGGCAACTGACGCGCGCCAGCGGCGAAACATCGCACGGTCGCTTCACGCTCATCTTCCGCCGCACCGCCGAAGGCTGGCGCATCGTCCACGATCACACGTCGTCATAAAGAGTCTGGAGTCTGAAGTCGGGAGTCGGGAGTCAATGCATTAAGCGGCAAGTGACTTGAGATTTCAGACTCCAGACTTCAGACTTAAGGGAGTCGCGAGTCAATGCATTGAGCGGTACTTGACTTGAGACTTCAGACTTCAGACTCCAGACTTTCGCCTCCAGACTCCAGACTTGCTATTAGCCGTCATCAATTGTTCGCAACTCGTCACGCTGAAGGGCGAAGCGCGTCCGCGCGTCGGGGCGGAGATGCGCGAGTTGGCGATCATCGAAGATGGCGCGATGCTGGTGCGCGGCGGGCGCATCGAGCGGGTCGGGACGAGGCAGCAGATAGAAGAGTTGATTGAGGGCGGGTGCGAGATCGTTGACGCCGCGGGCCGCGTCGTGATGCCCGGCTTCGTTGACGCGCACGCGCATCCGGTGTTCGCCGGGACGCGCGTGGATGAATATGAAATGCGCGCGGGCGGTTTGACCTATCAGGAAATCGCGGCGCATGGCGGCGGCATCCGCCAGACGGTGAGGCGCACGCGCGCGGCGACCGAGGATGAGCTTGTTATCACGGCGAAGCATCGCGCGAATTGGTTCTTGCGCACCGGGACGACGACGGTCGAGGCCAAGTCCGGTTACGGCCTGTCAATCGAAGACGAATTGAAAATGCTCCGCGCCGTCCGTCGCTTGAACGAAGAGACACCGCTCTGTTACGTGCCGACGTTTCTTGGCGCGCATGAAGTGCCGGACGAGTTTCAGGGGCGGCGCGCGGCGTACGTCGATGTCGTGATCGAAGAGATGCTGCCGCGCGTGGCGGGCGAGGGTCTCGCGGTATACTGCGATGTGTTCTGTGAGGAGAATGTTTTCGATACCGGGCAGGCGCGGCGCATCCTTCTTGCGGCGCGAGGGATGGGTCTCGGTCTGCGCGTGCATGCCGATCAACTATCGCTATCGGGCGGGGCAATGCTGGCCGCGGAGCTTGGCGCGACGACCGCCGACCATCTCGAACACACGGACGCCGCTGGTATCTCGGCGCTACGTGCCGCTGGGGTGCAGCCAGTGCTGTTGCCGGGGTCGGTCTACGCGCTCGGCTCATCGCGCTACCCGGCGGCGCGGGCGATGATCGACGCCGGTCTCGCGGTCGTCATCGCAACCGACTTCAATCCGGGATCGTCGCCGACACCGTCGATGCCGATGATCCTGTCACTGGCCACGACGCAGATGAAGATGACGCCCGCTGAAGGTATTACCGCCGCGACCATCAACGCAGCTTACAGCGTGGGGCGGGGCGGCGAGATCGGGTCATTGGAAAAAGGGAAGCGCGCCGACTTTGTGATTTACGATTGCGCCGACTACCGCGAGGTCGCTTACTTCTTCGGAATCGAGCACGCGGCGGCAGTGTTCATCGACGGGCGGCTCGTTCATTCATGCGGCGGCCACAATACAGTGGACGTAACCGGTCAGTTACACGCCCTTCCCCCCGATTGACAGTTCCCCGCTCTTCGCGCCATCATTAGGGAAAATGGAACAGCCTCTTATGTTTGAGAGGCTGCCAAAATCCTCGACGGGCGAACAAACCTGTTCGATGATTCGTCAGGAGTTTTTTGATTAGTATTTACACGAGGCCGGCGGCGCTGCCGGTCATCTTTCTCTCTCTCTCCGTCGCCCTCTCCCGAACGGTTGCAGTTATGAAGATTTGCCCTACCTGCCAAAATTGTTTTGAGGACACAGTCGACCTGTGTTCAGACGATCAAACCTTGCTCGCCACCTCACGTCCGGGATCGCGCCTCATCGCTCAAAAGTATAGTCTTGACCAACTCATCAAGTGCGATGACTTAGAAGCCGAGTACGCGGCGACGCGCCTTACGACTGACCAACCCGTGGCGATCAAACTTCTGCCGCCTTCTCCGGTCCCCGAGGCCGAGGCGCTGAAGAGTTTCCGGCGTGAGGCGAACGCCGTCGCTCATCTTAATACGCGCGTCGAGCATCAATACGTCGTTAAGACTTTCGATTACGGGACGCTGCCGAACGACGCGGCCTACGTTGTCACGGAATTAGTCGCCGGACAGCCTCTCGGCGAGTACATCAGGGACGGCGGGCCGCTTCCTGTGGCCGCCGCGATTCGCATCGCGCGGCAGGTGGCTGACGGTCTCGCGGCGGCACATCGCTGCGGCGTGGTGCATTCCGACCTCAATCCGTCGAAAATCATTATCACGCGCGACTATCGCAATCGCCCGGAAGTTAAAATCGTTGACTTCGGCTTCGCCAGACTGCGCGAACATTTACCGGCGGAGTTTCGCGAGCACACTCCCGCCGCACCGTTACATCTTCATCAGAATCCCTACGCCTCACCTGAACAACGCGCCAGACACCATCTCGATGCTCGCTCAGATGTCTACAGTCTTGGCGTCATACTTTTTGAAATGCTCGCCGCGCGGCTTCCGTTCAAAATCGGCGCGGACGGTGATTTAGCGCAAGAGTTGGTGTCGCTTCAGCATTTCAACTCGAATGTCTCCATGTCTCTTGATGAACTGGTGATGGCGGCGCTGCACCCGAAGGCCGCCGCGCGCCTCTCATCAGCCGGTGAATTTGCGCGCCAGTTGCGTGACATCGAGTCCGGCAACGGGCCCAACGCTCAGTCGCCGGAGCAAGCGTCTTTCGCGGAGGCTCCGCCAGCAGCGGCATTCGCCGCGCACCCGGCGCAGGATGTCTCGGTGAACCACTCACCCGCTTTGCAAAGCATCGCCGCACTTCCCGACATCACGCCCGCACCCGATTCCCTTCCATCGAGGCATGAACCACAAATCGTTGTAGTGAACGCGGCAACGGACGAAGAGATAAAGGTTGACGGTGGCTTCCGCGAATTTCCTCAAGCCGTCACAGATGACTTGCTCGTTAGCCGCGATGATCCGCACACTGAATATGCGGCACTCACCGAGGAGGAATTTGAGAAAAATGAATTTATCGCATATCTCACGCGCAAGAATGAATCACCGGAAACAGAAGAGATTTTCTGGCATGACCTTTCTCCGGCACCACCCCTGCATGTCCCCGTAACGAACGGACACGCCGCCGTCCGCATTAAGTCTTACGTGGACGCACCTCGCTACGAACGTCGCCGCCGTCCGGTATTTGCTTACGCCGTCTGCGCCGCCGTGATTATCCTCGGCTGCATCGGCGGCGTCGTGCTCGCGTTGCGGCTTATCTCTCCGACGCCGCCGAAACTCCAATCATCTGTCGAGCCTTCGATGAATGTTCGCGCCGCACAGCAAGTGATACCAGGGATTTATTCTCCGCCGCCGACCGCCCCCGCTCCCACGCCGGAAAATTCTCCGCCCGCCGCAACTGATTCTCCGGTGGACTCAGAGGCCGACATTCTAAAAGCGGCGGAAGCGGCGGTGCTCAGCTCACTGACGCCCGCGAAATCACCGACTCCGCCCGTGATCTCGCAAAGCGTGAAAGAAGATTTGAAAGTAGACGGAGATAAAGTTTTTAGCGTCAACTCTGATGGCACAACTATCAAGCCGGAAGCATCTTCGTCTCTCACCACTGAGCCACGCCCCAGCCTGCCCGCCCCGCCGTTGAAGACAGACGCGGCGGCGAAGGCTGGCCCGGCGGAGGACAGTGTTCGCTGTGACCTTTCAGTTAATAGAGACACACTGGAAGTGAGCAGTAGCGGCGGCTCCGGTTCTGTGATGGCGACTCTCAACCACTCGAGCGGCAGCGCAATGGGCGTGTCCGCCACGACGCCCGATTGGTCGGACATCGTTGTGTTCTCGGAGCCGCAGCTTATCAACGACAACACCAGTCTGGTTAAATACAGCGTCAAATCAATCAGCAGAAAAGCCGGTACGTATCACGTGCAGTTAAAGTCGCGTTGCGGCTCGAAGTCTCTCACCGTGCAGGTTCGTTAAGTGCCCGGCGACATTAGGCTGCGCGCCGCGCGCGAGTGTGAGGATGAGCATCCGCCCGCCGGTGTCGCGCGCGCCTGTTTCATTCGTGGTACTGATGCCGCGAATCATGGTGACTCACCTTAGTAAAGCACGCTGAAGCGTGAACTCTAAACATTTTCATTACACAGTACTAAATCTTTCCCCCAGTAACTGACCCGATTGCTAGTGGACAAAAAGTGGTGTCCTAAATCAGTGTTGCTGTATAGTTGGGGCATGAAACGTCACTTGCTCGGCATTCTTATTTTCGTGCTTGCCCTCATTGCAAGTTATAACCTTATATTGCGTTTCGACTTTTGCAAGATGGCGGCTTGCTGCAACTAGCCTAGAACCTTCTCAAATCCAGCAACACAGATTTAGGACACTACCGGACAAAAAAGATGCTTGACGCACTAATTGTCGTCATTTATTATGGACTCAACACTGGAAAGGAGGTGATCAAAAAAAGTATGGATTCTTATCACAGTGAGGTGGCTGAGGCCTGAAAAGCTTCAATCGGCGCTATCGAAAGAGTTTTCAGAGACTCCGATTTGAAGCGGCGACCCACTAGCAATTAAGTGAGCGGTCGGACGGCCAGTCCCATCAGTTCACCGAAAGGCCCGCTT
>JACDEG010000770.1 GCA_013816505.1 Pyrinomonadaceae bacterium
ATCAGCCGGTGCCCGGATTGTAATGGCACCGGGTTCTACTACCCGAAGGGGAGTGAATACGGCGTGGCCCGCTGCAAGCACGACAAACTGCCAGGCAGCTAGACTTTTTGAATATGAGCAGATTTCTGATCGATGCTGTTCGCGGCTTCGCGGATGAAGAATTGAAGGCGGCCGAGATCGCTGATGAAAAGTGTTAAAGCCGAAATCGAGTGATGCAGCAAGCATTGAGGTCGTCTCCGGAGCAGCCGGGTTCGATGTCGGAGTACCGAACGCCTATCACAAGGGAAACATAGTCACGAGGGTGACGAGAAGAACCTTCATGAACAAACCACTTGATCCCGAAATCAGTGAACACTTAGAGGAACGCCGCTCCCGTCAGCGCTTCGAGAAGCGTTTCGCCCTCTACATCGACGAGCAGGGCACGCAGCGCGTCGCCACCGCGGAAAACATCAGCACCGGCGGTCTCTACCTTCATACCCACGCCGTCCTAAATGAAGGCGCGATGCTCACGCTCCAAATACCACGCAGTAAGGACGAGATGATCATCATTAGCGCCCGAGTGGTTCACAGCAACCCCGGACACGGGGCGGGACTCAGCTTCCAATATCTGACGGAGGATCAGAGCGAATTGTTAGAAGCTGTTTGAAAAATAGCCATCGGGCAGGCTATTGGATAAGTTTTGGGTATGACGAACCAAACTTATCCGACCGACCTGACCGATAGCCAGTGGAATCATATCAAAGACTTGCTGCCCGCGCCGAAGTCTCGTGGGCGACCGCGCACGGTGGACTTGCGCCAAGTCATCAATGCCCTTCTCTACGTGCTGGTGGGCGGCATCCAGTGGCGCATGATGCCGCGTGACTTTCCCAAATGGCAGAGCGTCTATTACTACTTTCGCCAATGGCAGCGAGATGGCAGATGGCAGCGCATTCATGACACGCTCCATGCACAAGTCAGGGTGGCTGATGCTCGCCACAAACATCCGACAGCGGGCTGTCTGGACTCGCAAAGCGTCAAAACCACTTCCATTGGCGATGCGCGCGGCTTCGATAGTGGCAAACGGGTCAAAGGACGTAAGCGCCACATCTTGGTGGATACGATGGGGTTGCTGCTCGCCGTCGCCGTGACCGCCGCCAGTGTCTCGGAGAACCAAGGGGCTAAGGTTTTGTTCCAGCGGCTCGGCGGTTGCGCGAAGAAGTTGCGCCTCATCTGGGTTGACGGTGGCTATAAAGCAGGTCTCTTTCAATGGGTCAAAGATCGTTTCCAGTTTCGCTTGCAACCGGTCTTGCGGTGTGATGAGCAGAAGGGCTTTCGCGTGCTACCACGGCGCTGGGTGGTCGAGCGAACATTCGCGTGGCTGAATAACTGCCGCCGCTTGAGCAAAGACTACGAGGTGCTGACTCAAACCAGCGAAGCGTTCATTTATATTGCGATGATGCGCTTGATGCTACGTCGGCTCAAGCCATTATGATTTTTCAAACAGCTTCTTAGAGGTCGGTTGCCGCCGCGATGACGCGCGACAAATGCGTCGCCCGACATCTTTACTGTCCATCATCCTGCGCCGTTTTTGGATCGTCGTCGGTCGCGGCGCAGTATTCGCTCTACTTGAGCACTGCAGATATTCGCGTTCGTGCGAAGGAGGAAAAGTCATGTCCCGTCTAAGCAGGTGTTTTCTTACGCTACTGTTCGCTTTCGTGTTGCTGACCATTGCACCGCGAAAAGCGAGCGCCAGAGATTATCGCATTCAACCGCCACCGCCGCCGGAAACGCTTGATGGCGGTATCGGCTCGGTGCTTTCCGTCAGTGGACAAATCACCAACACCACCAACGAGGAAGGCGGCGGCCCCGGTAGAACGATTGACTCGACAGAATTATTTTTCGAGGGCGGGGGAGGTGGCGAATTCAACCAAATCGCCGCCGCGCAAATCATCATCAACGGATTCAGCTACGATCCGAGCGCGCTGCTCGTGACGCAGACGCTCAATACCGGCAACAACTTCTTTTACGAACTCGCGCTAAACCAAATTTCGCCGAACGTCGGGTTATTCAGCATCACGATTCTTCCCGGTGCCGTCATTGGCCAAAGGTATCAGGTACTTGCCTTCCTCACTGACACGCAGGGCGGCATCAGTAACACCACCCAAATTATTGTTACCGTAACGTCGCCCGTTCCCGAGCCGGCGACGATGCTACTCCTCGGCACAGGTCTCGCCGGCGTCGCCGCCAGAG